>JAFAHI010000057.1 GCA_019237325.1 Verrucomicrobiota bacterium
ATACATCGGAGCGTATGTCTTTATGCGCCTGAAAAACGACGGTTGGGCATTCGCTGCCACCAGTTTTACGATTGTAATGGCAACCGTGGTTGCGTTTCAGGGTTTGTATCCGCGGGTGATGCCATCCAGCCTGAACCATCAATATGACCTAACGATCTACAACGCCTCCTCGAGCAACCTGACGCTGACGATTATGTTAGTAGTGGCCCTTTGTTTTGTGCCGATCGTACTTGTTTATCAGGGCTGGACATATTGGGTGTTTCGGAGGCGGGTCACGCGGGAGTTGATCGAGGGAAATAAGGCGCACGGACCTTAGGAGTTAGGACCTAGAATCTGGAATCTAGGAGATCGGAGAACCGGTGATTGGTGAAAGGTGATAAGTGAAAGGTGAGAGGCTTCGCACGCCATCGTCGACCTGCGCAGGCCGTCTATTTCACCTGGCGGCGGTATCCAAGAAGTCACTGGGAGTGCTGGGCATCGCGACTTTCGTCGGGGCAGCTGCCGCTATTTTGCAGATGCGGAGTCTCAGCCGGATCATTGATGGTGCGTTTCTCGGCCATCTTGATTTGACGCAATTGAGGACCCCATTCATTTGGTTGAGTGGAGCGGTCTGTCTCCGTGCAAGCGCGCTTTGGTTGAGTGAGCTTCAATCTCAAGAGATCGCTGCCCGAGTCAAAGAGACGATTCGCAACCTTTTGTTCCGGCGGCTGCTTGATCGAGGCCCATTGTTTACACTTCGCGAAAAGACGGGTGAACTCGCCGCTTGCAGCGTTGAGGGCGTGGAAAAAATCGATGCCTGGTATGCTAAATTCCTGCCGCATACCATCGCCCTGGCGATAGTCCCCATCGTGCTCGCAACCTACGTGCTTTGGATCGATTGGCCGAGCGGCCTCGTACTCACCCTGACCGGACCATTGATTTTGGTGTTCATGGCTCTGCTCGGCATGATGGCTCAACACAAGACCCAGCGGCAATGGGCTACTTTGAGCCGAATGAGTGGCCATTTTCTTGATGTCTTACAGGGGCTCCAAACCCTCCATCTGTTCGGTCGGAGCAGCGTTCAATCCGCCCAAATAAGCCGAGTCAGTGAACAATTTCGCCGCGCAACATTACAGGTATTATCCATTGCCTTCCTGTCCGGTATGGTTCTGGAGCTAGCGGCCAGTATTAGTACCGCAATTGTGGCCGTGGAAATCGGTCTCCGGCTGATTGAAGGCCTCCTCGATTTCCGAACTGGATTGTTTGTGCTATTGCTGACACCAGAATTTTATCTGCCGTTTCGTCAACTCGGCGCAAGTCATCATGCTGGAATGGAAGGCGTGGCCGCCGGCGAGAGAATCTTTGAGCTGCTGGACCACGAGAGGACGGTAGGAACGAGCTCCCGACTCCGCGAGGCCTTCGTCGCGGCCAAGCCCGAAGTGTTGCTCAATCTATCGGTGAGGGCGCGCCAAAGCGTAGCAACGGCGGCCTGCTCGTCCGGAATTGTTTTGAAATCGACGGCGCGTAAGCAGTGCAAGAATCGGAAAAACTCGGACGAAGAGGAGCTTGTCCCTACCGATTGGTCCATCGCTTTCAACGTCAACAACGGTCTTCATGTCCGCTTTCAAAATGTTACTTATCAATATCCAGGAACGGATTCTCCGGCTCTGCGGGCCTTGACGTTTGACCTTTACCCGGGCCGTATCCATCTGCTTACCGGTCAAAGTGGAGCCGGGAAAAGTACCGTTATAAAACTGCTGCTTCAATTCATGCAACCCGCCACCGGGAGAATGGTGGTCAATGGCGAGTCGCTTTCCGAAATTTCACCCGAGGTCTGGCGGACCCAAGTGGCCTATGTTTCCCAATTCCCGCACTTTTTCGAGGGGACCGTTTTGGACAATCTGCGGATAGCATCCCCTGGCGTGGCGTTAGAGCAGGTTCGGGCCGCGACACGCCTGGCCGAAGCCGATGATTTTATAATGGGGCTGCCTCATGGTTATAGTACCCCGATCAGTGAAGCCGCAGGCCGCTTCAGCGGAGGCGAACGTCAACGTCTAGCAATTGCTCGAGCCTTTCTTAAGGATAGTCCTTTGTTACTATTCGATGAACCGGTTTCTCATCTTGACGCGGTCACCGCGATCAAGCTGCAGCGCGCATTTCTGCGGTTAGCTAGAAAACGGACGACCCTGGTAATTGCACACCACGGATTTGCTCTGAGCGACGCGGATGTGGTCCTGGAACTTTTGCACGGCCAACTAGCCGGCGCGACGGGACCGCCCGGATTTCCGTGGCCGTTTGGCGGGCAGACGCGTGGTGAGCCGACGTATTCCAGGGCGAGTTCAACATGACGATTCGTTGGGCATTACTTCAATTGCGAGCGCACAAGCTCTTGCTGACAACGGCGATCGTGCTTGGCACGTTCACCGTTCTTGCATCCATCGGCTTGATCAGTACCTCCGGGTATCTGATTGCCAGGGCTGCGCAAATGCCGCCGATCTTGGACTTGACGCTGGCTATCGTCGCCGTGCGATTCTTTGGCATCGCGCGAGGAGCGGTTCGCTACGGCGAACGTATGGTCTCCCACGACCTTACTTTCCGCGTTTTGCTGCGTTTGCGCTGCTGGCTGTACGGAAAGCTGGAATCAATTATTCCTAATCACTGTACGCACCACTCAGGTGATCTTCTGTCGCGTCTAATATCAGATGTCGAGACTCTGCAAAACTTGTATCTGCGCGTAGCATCACCGCTGATTGTCGCCGGGTTAGTAACCTGTATCACCGCGGTTGGGCTTTGGTTTCTGGATCCCGCGTTAGCCATCATTCTGCTGTGCGGAATGATTATGTGCGGCGTGGTGGTTCCTCAAATGGCGCTTCGGCTTGCAAAAGGCGTGGGTCGCAGGCAAGTCATCGCTCGGACGAGGTTTCAACAATATCTTGTGGACAGCGTGGCCGGCCTCGAAGACATGCTCGCACTTGGAATTGAGCGAGGTCGCGACCGCGAGCATCGGCGTGTAGCAAGCCAATTGACTCAACTACAATCGCGTCAGGCACGAATCAGCGCATTGTGCAGTCTCCTCGGTTCGGTAGCGAGTTGGACAACGGTAATTTCGTCACTAGTCGTCGCGATCCCGAAAATCCAGACTGGCGAAATTTCCGGTTTGTTGCTTGCCGCCGCTGCATTCGGAGTACTAGCCAGCTTCGAAGCCGTGCAACCTCTACCGGCTGCATTTCAGTATCTCGAACAATCAAGTCAAGCGTCACGAAGGATTTATGAGGTCATTGCGCGGCGGGTTTGTCTAGTAGAACAGACTGATCCGCTCTCGTTGCCCGAATGGCCCTCCTTTGAGTTTCGCAACGTCACGTTTTGTTTCCCTGGATCTTTGCGGCCGGCGGTCACGGATATTTCGTTCGAGCTACCATTCGGTAAGAAAATGGCAATTCTTGGGCCCAGTGGAGCCGGTAAGAGTACGATTGTGCATCTGTTGTGTCGATTTGCCGATCCGCAAATCGGGGTTGTGCTGCTGGGGGACCGTCCGCTGTCAGCTTATTCAATTCAAGCGGTTCGCTCACAACTAGCCGTAGTCTTACAGCGGCCTCATATTTTTAACACCAGCATCCGGGAAAACCTTTTATTAGCTCGACCCGATGCGGCGGACTCGGAGCTCATGGATGCGCTGGATAAAGCGGGGCTAACTTCGTTTGTAAAAGACCTGCCTCAGGGACTAGGCACCATTGCAGGCTCCGAAGGCTTAAGGCTGTCGGGCGGTCAACGGCAGCGGCTTGCGTTGGCCCAAGCTTGGTTGAAAGACGCGCCCGTCCTGATCTTGGATGAAGCGACTGCGAACGTTGATTTTGAGACTGAGCGGCGGATTCTGGATTCCGTATATGAATTTAGTGCGGATCGAACCTTGGTTGTGATTACCCATCGCCCGGAACTTCTCTCGGGTACGGATGCCGCGATTAGGCTACGAGACGGACAGATGGAGGAGTTAACCGGAGCAGAGGCGATTGGTGAAAGATAGGATGAGCTCCTGCTCATCCGGGCCTGACCTCCGACCGATTCCGCCACGGAACATCCGGATGAGCGGGAGCTCATCCCTACCAGTCGCTCTGCGTAATTTACGGCGAGACTTAGCCAATATCTGGGGAGTTGAGCCACGAAAACAGGCGGATAGATCAGCATGGAGAAACGATATGGCGAACGTTGAGAATCGATATACAGAAAACGCTCTCGGCCGCTTTTATGTAGACGACCAGTGCATTGATTGTGATCAATGCCGAGAAATTGCACCTGATATTTTCAGGCGGGACGACCTCACGGGGCACTCCTATGTTTTTCGTCAACCGGAGACACCGGACGAGGAAGCGCGGTGCCAAGAAGCCATGGAAGACTGTCCGGTGGAGGCGATCGGCGACAATGGACTGTGAGGAGATCCTCCCCAGCAGACGCCAATACCGGTACCAATCTCGCCAAATGGTGCCAAGAAAGGCTCGGTTGGACCTACTAACTTCCTAACAGCGATACGCACAGCGTTGAGCCAAGCACAGCAAAGGCTGAGCTATTCATTAGAAAGATCATTTATGAGTGTTTCAAATCTAGTTCAGGCGCCGGAAACGACCGCCGTCCAGGAGATGCTGGCCGTTCTTCGTTTACATGGTGTGAAAGCGAGGTACGACAATTTTATTGGGGGCAGTTGGGTTGCCCCAATTAAAGGAAATTATTTTGTCGATAAGACCCCTATCGATGGCGAACCCTTGTCCGAAATTGCATTTTCATCCGCGGCCGATGTCGACACAGCCCTGGATGCCGCGCACGCGGCCAAAGCTTCGTGG
>JAFAHI010000662.1 GCA_019237325.1 Verrucomicrobiota bacterium
TGGTCCTCGCCAGAACTTCCAGATCGACGCGAATGACCAGCTGGTCAGCAGCCAAGATTATCGCAGCGTGGTTGTGGCTTACAGGAACGGCGCACCGGTCATGCTGACCGACGTGGCTCGAGTGATCGATGGCGTCGAAAACAGCCAGCAAGCAGCCTGGATGAATAATACTCCGGCTGTGATCCTGAACGTTCAACGCCAGCCCGGCGCTAACACGATCAGCGTGGTGAAAAGCATCAAACAGCTGTTGCCACAACTCCAATCCAGTCTGCCTGCCAGTATCCGCATAACCACGCTGACTGATCTTACCACAGCCATCAATGCGTCCGTAACGGACGTCGAGTTCGAATTGATGCTCACCATCGGCCTTGTGGTGATGGTCATCTTTCTGTTTTTGCGAAGTCTTTCCGCCACCATTATTCCCAGCGTTGCTGTCCCGTTGTCTTTAGTGGGGACTTTCGCAGCGATGTATTTTCTGGGATACAGCTTGGATAACCTGTCTCTCATGGCGCTAACCATCGCCACCGGATTTGTGGTCGATGACGCCATCGTGATGATCGAGAACATCACGCGTTACATCGAAGAGGGCGAGCCGCCCATGCAAGCTGCGCTCAAGGGCGCGGAGCAAATCGGATTCACCATTCTGTCATTGACCATCTCCCTCATCGCGGTGCTGATCCCGCTCCTCTTCATGGGCGACGTCGTTGGACGTCTCTTCCGGGAGTTCGCCGTTACCTTGGCTGTCACCATCGTTATCTCGGCAGTGGTCTCCCTGACTCTTACTCCGATGATGACCGCTCGCATCGTGAAGCATAAGCCGGAAGCTCAACAGGGGCGATTCTACCGGCTGTCCGAGCGCGCCTTTGAAGGAATGATCGCTTTTTATGGGCGAACTCTGCAGGTCGTTCTCCGGCATCAGGGACTCACCCTCATCGTGGCGGTCGTGACCCTGATCTTTACGGTTTATCTCTACATCGTTATTCCTAAAGGGTTTTTCCCGGCCCAAGACACTGGAGTTATCCAAGGGATTACCCAAGCGCCGCCAACCATTGGATCTAAGGCTATGGCGGAAAAACAACAGGAACTGGCCAAGGTCGTTCTCCAAGACCCAGCCGTGGAAAGCCTCTCTTCATTCATCGGTGCCGATGGAACTAACACCACGCTCAACAGCGGTAGAATGTCGATCAATCTCAAACCGCTCGAAGAACGGGTTAGTGCGGCCGATGTGATTCGCCGGTTGACTCCAAAACTCGAACAGGTTCAGGGGATCCACCTGTATATGACCCCGGTGCAGAACATCACGGTTGACGATCGGGTGAGCCGTGCCCAGTTCCAATACACCTTGGAGGGGCCGGATGCCGACGAATTAAACACGTGGACTAACCGTTTCGTCGATCGCCTGAAAGAACTGCCGCAATTGGAGAGTGTGGCTACGGATCAGCAGGCGGGCGGACTCGCCGTGCGTTTAACCATCGATCGAGTTACGGCGTCGCGACTGGGCATCGCACCGAACACCATCGACAACACGTTGTACGACGCATTCGGTCAGCGGCAGATCAACACGATGTACACGCAGGTCAACCAATACCACGTGCTCTTGGAGGTCGAGCCGCCCTTCCGGATCGGCCCATCTAACCTGAATCAGATCTATATCCAAGCTAACTCCTCTTCCGGTACCAGTGGTCCCGGGGCGTCTACCTCTTTTGCCGCTTCGGGCTCAACTTCAGCCGGTTCAAATGCGCTGAGCGGCAGTTCTCTCTTCACTCCTGCAGCTAACACATTGACCCCTCCGGGCAATGCCCTGTCCAACAAAACTGCCACCACCGGTGCTGGGTCCGCCGGCTCGACCAGCTCCAGCATGAGCAACCTAGTTCCGCTGAGCGCGTTCTGCCATTTCGATAACACCACTGAACTGCTCTCCATCAACCACCAGGGGCAATTCCCCGCGGTCACGGTTTCGTTCAACCTCTCACCCAACACCTCTCTTGGCGAAGCGATCTCGCTAGTAGAGAAAGTGCAAAAGGACATGCACATGCCGGCCAGTATCCAGGCCGATTTCCAAGGAACCGCCGCTTCGTTTCAAGCGTCACTAACCAATGAGCCGATTCTGATTCTGGCGGCTTTGGTCACGGTTTACATCGTCCTGGGTGTTCTCTACGAAAACTTCATTCATCCAATCACGATTCTGTCGACGCTGCCCTCAGCGTGCGTGGGCGCATTAATCGCGTTGATGCTGTTTCATGAGGATCTCGGCGTGGTCGCCATTATCGGCCTGGTTCTATTGCTGGGAATTGTCAAAAAGAACGGGATCATGATTGTCGACTTCGCTCTGCAGGCGGCCCGACAACGAGGGAAAAATGCAACGGAAGCCGCCTACGAAGCCTGCTTGCTCCGGTTTCGTCCTATCATGATGACCACCATGGCCGCTCTCTTAGCCGGTGTACCATTGGCATTCGGCACTGGATTCGGCTCTGAGATACGGCGTCCGCTCGGCATCGCCATGGTAGGCGGACTGATATTCAGTCAGGTCCTCACTCTCTACACGACCCCTGTCATCTACATCTTTTTTGACAATCTTTCGCGCCGCTTTTCCCGCAAGAAATCCAGCGCAGAAGGCGGAATCGACATTGGTGAGCCGGAGCAACGATGAACCCAAAAACCGATTTTAAGATCCGCAGATTTCACAGATTACGCAGATTAGAAGAGGATTGTGAAGATTTAGTCAGCAATTTACCTATGCGAGCCCTCAACCACCGATTTGACGCTAACTCATTAAATCTGTGTAATCTGCGTAATCTGTGGATTTTTAATCTTCGGGATTTGGGATGAACCTATCGGAAACGTTCATTCGTCGGCCGGTTGGGACGACCCTGATCACGATCGGCATTGCGTTTGCCGGAGCGGTTGCTTACTCCGTGCTGCCGGTCTCGCCTCTGCCCCAAGTTGATTTCCCCACGATTTCTGTGAGTGCGAGCTTGCCGGGAGGCAGCGCCGAAATCATGGCTTCGTCCGTTGCGACTCCATTGGAGCGACAGCTCGGTCATATCGCCGGTGTGACGGAAATGACATCGGCAAGTTCGCTCGGCACGACGTCCATTACCATTCAATTTGACCTCAGTCGTAACATCGATGGCGCCGCCCGAGACGTTCAGGCCGCCATCAACGCTGCCCGAACGTATTTGCCCGCCAACCTGCCGTCGAATCCAACCTATCGAAAAGTCAATCCCGCGGATGCGCCGATCTTTATTCTTGCTCTTACTTCGGACAAGTACGGTCCGGCCAAGATGTACGACGAGGCGTCCACCGTCATCCAACAAAAGCTATCCCAAGTTAAAGGCGTTGGTCAGGTAATCGTCGGTGGAGGCGCGCTGCCATCCGTGCGTGTGGATGTTAACCCGACCCAACTAGCTAACTACGGTCTCACAATGGCGAAAGTGCAATCGGTGTTAAGCGTGCAGAACGCCGATGTGGCAAAAGGGCAACTCACCGATGGTAACATTACCAGGGACATTTTAGCGAACGACCAGATTTTTCATGCGGACGATTACAAACCGCTAGTCATCGGTTACAGCCGCGGTGCCGCTGTGCACTTGTCGGACGTTGCTCAAGTCACTGACTCGGTTCAAAACATCCGCACCGGCGGTTTTCTAAATGGTAAACGTGCCGTTACGCTGATTATCTTTCGAGAGCCAGGCGCGAATATCATTAATACGGTAAACCGGTTATGGGCCCAGATACCCTGGATCAAAGCATCCATCCCGGAAGGGATAGATGTAACCGTGGTGCTCGACCGAACCACCACGATTCGTGCCTCGGTCGAAGACGTTGAGCGCACCCTCTGTTTTTCGGTGTTTCTCGTCATCGTGGTGGTTTTCATCTTCCTGCGCAATCCTCGCGCCACGCTCATACCAGGTGTCGCGGTTCCAGTTTCACTGATCGGCACCTGCGCGGTGATGTATCTGTTCGGCTATAGCATCGATAACCTGTCGCTAATGGCGCTAACCATTTCGACCGGATTTGTGGTAGACGATGCCATCGTGGTGATGGAAAACATCACGCGTTATCTGGAAGAGGGGCTATCTCCGATGCAAGCAGCCCTTAAAGGCACCCAGCAGATCGGCTTCACCGTTTTCTCGATCAGCATCTCCCTAATTGCGGTTTTCATTCCCCTCCTCGCCATGGGCGGAATAGTGGGCCGTCTATTTCGGGAATTCGCCGTTACCCTCTCCACGGCCATTCTCGTTTCCATGGTCATTTCGTTGACCACGACGCCCATGTTGTGCGCCTATTTTCTTAAGAGCGAGCGCGGCAAGAAACATGGCCGCCTTTACATGGCGAACGAACGGGCGTTCGCCTGGGTGCAATCCATCTACCGCCGCAGCTTAAGTTGGGTTCTCGAGAATCCTACCATTACTCTGGTCGTCCTACTCCTGACGATTGCATTCAATGTCGTGCTCATCATTAACATGCCGAAAGGATTTTTCCCGCAACAGGATACGGGGGCAATCGTGGGAGGAGTTCAAGGTCCGCAGGACTCTTCTTTCGGTGCGATGAACAATGCCATCCAGCAGATCGGCAAAGTGATAAAGAGCGACCCCGCCGTGGCCAATGTGATCGAGTTTACGGGTGGAAGTGGTGCGACCAATACCGCTTTTGTTTATATCTCGCTTAAGCCTTTAGCAGAACGAAAAGTTGACGCCCCTACCATCATTAATCGTTTGCGCCCGCAATTGAATCGTTTGCCGGTTGCGTCGGTGTTCTTGCAGCCAGCCCAAGATATCCGCATCGGAGGTCGCGGCAGCAGCGCCTTATATCAATACACGATTCAGTCCGATAGCGCTAAAGAGCTCGCTCATTGGGGACCAATTCTCTTGAACGCG
>JAFAHI010000645.1 GCA_019237325.1 Verrucomicrobiota bacterium
GCGCTACACCGATGTCCGTCTCGTGTTTGCTCCCGAGAAACGGATCGCTTTCTTTGGAGGAGATGCCGACAATTTTGAGTATCCCCGATTCGATCTGGATATCTGTCTCTTCCGAGCCTACGAGAACGGGCAACCGGCGCACGTTGAGAATTATCTAAAGGTCAGCCCGCAAGGTCCGGCTGAACACGACCTGGTGTTCGTATCCGGCCATCCTGGACGTACGAATCGGCAGTTGACGGTTTCAGCTCTGACGGATCTGCGCGATCGCGTCCTGCCGTTCCAGCTGCAGACTCTTTACCGCAGGGAGGTTTTGTTGGCCGCTTTCGGCGCACATTCCTTGGAGAATCAACGCCGAATTGATAGTGATCTCTTCGGGATTCGTAACTCGCGTAAACGCAGTAACGGTCAACTGGCCACTTTACTCTCGCCTGAGTTTTTCGCGGGACGCGTTGAAGACGAAAAAGCTTTTCGTTCCGAATTAGAGAACCAACCCACGCTGAGGCCGGTCGTGGACGCGTACAATCGCATCGACCAAGCCGAAACCGAAATGATGAGGGTACTGGTTAGCGGTTTCTTGTTGGAAGGTGATTGGCGCCACGGGGCACTAGGCTTCGACAGTCGACTATTCAGGATTGCCCGTACGTTAATTCGGGCTGCCGTTGAGCGCCCAAAACCGAATGGAGAACGCTTAGCCGAATTCCGGGATTCAAACCGCGCACCCCTTGAATTACAGCTTTTCTCACCATCTCCGATCTACGCTGACGTCGAAGAGGTAGAACTATCCGATTCGTTGACCGATCTGGCAAGCCGCCTCGGTCCGGAAGACTCGCTAGTAAAACAAATCTTGGCCGGTAAATCCCCGCGGGAACGTGCCCACGAGTTAGTTAGCGGGACCAAACTTAAGGACGTGGCCTTGCGGCATCAACTCTACGAAGGAGGCGCTGCTGCCTTAGAGGGTTACTCGGATCCGATGATCGCGCTGGCCACCCTGGTTGACCCAGCCGCCCGGCGCCTGCGCCGTATTTTTGAAGAGTCCAGCGAGACCGAGCAAGAGGCTTATGGCCAGATCGCCCGGGCCAGGTTCGCATTGAAAGGTAACGAGATCTATCCGGACGCTACGGGCACGCTTCGACTGTCGTTCGGCGAAGTCAGCGGTTACGAAGTAGATGGAAAAACCATTCCGGCATTCACCACCTTTGCGGGTCTTTATCAGCACGCTAACGATCATCAGAACAGAGAACCATTCGATCTACCACCGCGTTGGATCGATCGGCACGATAAACTGAATCTGCAGACCCGGTTCAATTTCGTTACCACTGCCGATGTGGTCGGCGGCAACAGCGGTAGCCCGGTAGTGAACGAAGCCGGAGAGTTAGTC
This sequence comes from Verrucomicrobiota bacterium, assembly GCA_019237325.1. GTDB lineage: Bacteria > Verrucomicrobiota > Verrucomicrobiia > Chthoniobacterales > JAFAMB01 > JAFAVN01. The sequence goes on from JAFAHI010000645.1 coordinate 1,379, forward strand.
GGTTTAGTCTTCGACGGAAACATCCAGTCGTTATCAGGTGATTTCGCTTACAGCGACGAACAAAGTCGATCTGTGGCCGTCGATATCGCCGCGATCATCGAAGCTCTCGACAAGATGTACGACGCGAAACCCTTGGTCGATGAGCTGGTTGCAGGGAAATCGGTCAGTCGTTGAGGCGGTTGGAACGCGCTCCTGCCGTTGAAAAACGGCTCCGTAGGAGCCAGATCTTTATAGCTTAAACCGCAGCAAACGGAACCAGCTCCGGAGGAGCGGCATCTGATTGAGAACTCCATTTCTATGCCGCTCCTAGCGGAGCTGGTCGCTCTTTATGTCACGGTAGCTATAAAGATTGCGCTCCTACGGAGCTGAACCGTGATCCAGCGCTGTGCCACACTCTCCGACTTTCTCGCACAAGTAGTTCGCGATCGTTGGAGAGCGAAATTCCGAGTTCCGGACAACTAATCCCGTTCGCTGAAATCATTCGCGAAATGCAGCACCGATTGGGGTGGCCACCCTTTTTCGGCCTCGCAAGCGAGGCAGCGCTCCACGGGGGTCGCGGCTTTTCACCTTTCACCTTCCACTTTTCACTTTTCACCTTTCACCTCCCACCTTCTGTGGTTTACTGCATTGTCTTCGAAAAACGTCAATGAAAGGCACGTCGGGGCGAGCCAGATCCAGAAACGGAGCAAACCTAGGGCACGCGCACTTACTGAATCAGCGAGTGATTCTGGAGATTGTGAGGCTGCATGGTCCTGTCTCCAGGGTCGATGTTGCCCGTCTGACCGGTCTGACTAACCAGACCGTATTTAACATAGTCGACGGTCTGCACCAAACTGGGCTGATCCGGGATTTCGGCCGGAAAGTCGCGGAACGCGGTCGGCCGGCCAAACTATTCGAGATAAACGCCGATGCCGCCTTCTCGGTCGGGCTGCATCTGGAACGCGATCATATCGCCAGTGTACTGGTTGATTTTAAAGGTGTGATTCGATCTCGAACCTATCGCGCCGAGCACCTGACCACTCCGGCCGAAGCATTAAAACAAGCGCTCAGT
>JAFAHI010000004.1 GCA_019237325.1 Verrucomicrobiota bacterium
GGCCGACAGCAACAGACCCATGTCGGCGACCGATAAATGCAGGTCGCCGCGGATCAGCGGATTACCGATCGCCAGGGTGGCGCGGTCGACGTAGTTCACTGCGCCGCTGATCACCAGCATGGTCAGCGCGGTGATCTGCATCCGACGCACCCGCGGCGTTGCCCGCTGCACCGTCTGCGAGGTAGCTGTGATATGGATTTCATGGCCTGAGTCCATTGGTTCTGTCCGCTTCCCCGCCGCAGACGCCGCGTCATTCGGAAAACGTATCAACGTACTCCTGCCATGAAAGGTCAAGCCTTTGAGAGGCGAGCAAAAAAATGTCGCGCCTGTATAGCACGGGTTCCCCGTTCGATTCGCACAGTCCGGAAAGATCACAAAGACAGGAGAAACGACCGTCCTACAGATGTAGAGGAGGGCGATTATATCAAGGCACTTCCGGACCTTCTGCTCGTCCGCAAGAACCTATGAAGTGGTTACCTTTGTGGTCTTCGCGTTCTTTCCTTACTGTGCGAATCGGATTCGGCGGCAGGCTCTTAAGACTCGACCCCGATACTAAATCCTTTTTATTGGAAATTCGTTGGTTACGCGGATAAACCGGCACTTTGAAAGGATCCTCTTTTGAAAACGATTGATTTGGTAAAGCTCGCCTTGCTGTCTATGCAACGGAACTCATGGGAACAAGGCGTCGCGATGGATGCGTTTCTCGAGCAGGGCGACCGCGACGCGGTAATCGCGCTCGCAAAAGAAGCCGCTTACCGCAGAACACCCGATGGCCGCCCTGCCATGATCCGTCCGGACGAAGGGATAACCGATCCCTGCAGCGTCGGAGAAGCGTTGAGTTTTGCGTTTCGAGAAACGGACGACAAAGATCTCGGAGATGCGTGCGACTTGCTGTTGAACTGGGCGCTCAAATCAGCGCCTCGAAATCAAAGTGGAATTCTCTATCATGTTCCGAATCGTCGGGAATTTTGGATTGACTCCATGTATATGCTGCCGCCGTATCTGGCAGCAGCGGGTCATCCAGAAGAAGCGCTCCGTCAAATCTATGGCTATCGGACCGCATTGTTTGACCGGCAAACCGGGCTGGTTAGTCATAGATGGGACGACGAAAAGCAGGTGTTCGTGAGAAAAGACTTTTGGGGGGTCGGAAACGGTTGGGTTGCCGCGGGACTGGCAAGAACGATTGACCTGCTGCCCGAAACGATGTCTTCGCAAAAGCAAGAGCTGGTACAGATCGTGCGCGTACTCGTTGACTGTTTATTAAAATACAAGCGGTCTGATTGGCTGTTTCACGATGTTGTCGATGACCCCGGAAGCTTCGTGGAAGTGAATTTATCGCAAATGTTGGCATACACGATTTATCGCGGGCTCATCGCGGGATGGCTTCCCGGCGAATATGAAACAGCCGCGCGATCACTCAGGCAGGCCGTTTCAGGCAAGGTGGACCGATTCGGGCTCGTGCAGGGCGTTTGCGGGGCGCCGCATTTTGACAGGCCCGGCGTCGCGGCCGAGGGCCAATCGTTTTACTTAATGTTAGACGCTGTGGCTCAAAGATGGGCCCATCGCTGCAAAACACGGCGTTGATAGGTGTCTTATTTGAGGGCGCGCCGAGCTTTTCGCCCTACCGGTCTGCAGCTTCGATAAACCCATTCGCCCATTCGCCGTCTCGCGCCTCGCTCAGGTCCTCTTAGGGTTTCGACGGAATCGGCCTCGCAAGCGAGCAGCGCTCCACGGGCGTTATTGGTCGCTCTTCTTCGGGGCATTCTGCTGTCTGGATACGCAGCTCCCGTAATCGGAGGAAGTGAACTGGGTTTCTGAGCAGGTGTAGAATTGCCAGTTGTCGGGTTTGATGGGCGAAGGAGCGCAGGTCGCGTAGAAACCCGCAAAAATGTGGCGAACACTCGGGTCAGAGTGGATAGCGGCCGCTAGCGATTGAAGATTTTCGGCCGAAAAGGCGTTGTACCTATACGCACTGGAGAACCGGTATTCGAGAGCCCATTTCGGATCGGAGCCGCCTCCCGCTAGATTCAGATAGTAGGTGGCGATATCCGAAACCTCGCCGGTGCCCACCTGGTACTCCAAAACCGAGAAGCCCGGGTTATTCCCGAAGATTGGGCTTATGGCCGGCGTTATTCGGAACGCGACCGGCGATGCGTTACCACCTGGGCTGAGAACCCGGAAATCATCCATATGCGTGTGACCGGCTAGTGCGATCTGCACAGTGCTTGCGTAAGTCTTCATTAGATCCAGGAATTGAGTGAAGAACTTAGTTTGCCAAAATTCAGTGGCGGCTTTTCCGGCGCCGGTGTGCGCAGACTTATAAGAATCGATCCCGGGCGGGATATGCATCATCAGCATGACCCTGTTCCCAGAAGTCTTTGCTTGGTACAGCTGCCAGCTCAGCCATTGCATCTCGGCCTCACCGGCATCGCCAGAGTCCGATCCGCAAATGGCGTATGACCGGGACCACAATACGGTGTTGAGAACCACGATCTCGTGGTTGGCCAAGGTCGGATGAGGAAGCTCATAAAAACCCGCAGCCCGAAAATCCGCCGCTGCGTTCGGATGATTTTTCAACACATCAAGAGACTCCGCTAACGCAGCGAGAAAAGGGCCACCCGGATCGACGCGATAGTCGCCACACGCTGAGTCATCGTTCCCGAGAGCAAAGTAAACCGGCACTCGAAAACTAGTCTGCAGAGCGCGAACGATGAAAAGAGCTGTCTTGGTGGCAAAGTCCGTGAACTGATCCGAAGTGCCGCCCGCTTTAAGAAAGGCCTCCTCAAAATTGTGCCGCAAATAATCCCCCGTACCGACGACGAAATCGACTGAAGATTGCCTTGCTGCGGCTGAGAGCGCGGATTTTATCAAAGGATAGTTCGCATCCTGAGGAGCATGAGCGTAACCGGTCTGTTTTGATGAAGAGAAAATGGTTTCCCAGTCAGAGACCGG
>JAFAHI010000022.1 GCA_019237325.1 Verrucomicrobiota bacterium
CTGGGACAATTCCAGGTTGTGGATTACTTCACCGCACTCGGGGCATTTTTGCCAAAGACCTTCCGGCATTTCGCGCTTTCGATTGGTTCCTTGCTTGAGAGTCGGTTTCTGAAAGATCGGCATACGTCTATCTACGGGCGACGGTGATTGCGCGGACAGATTGAGCGCCGTGGCTTTGCAGGACACGAGCACACTCGTCCAACGTCGAACCGGTGGTTAAAACATCGTCTACCAGGAGCAGCCGTTTGCCAAGCACGCTGCTACCTTTGCGCAACTCGAACGCATTCTGCAAGTTTTGGAGACGTTCTTTCCTGGAGAAACGCGTCTGCGATTCAGTATAGCGTGACCTGCGAAGGCAGAGGCATACGGGTATCCCTGCCCGTTTACCTAGCAATTCAACGAGAGCGGCGATCTGGTCGTAACCGCGTTCCCTGATCCTGGTGGGATGCAGCGGAACAGGAACTAGTCCGTCAAAAGGCTCCGCACTGATCCTGGGATCGCTAAGCGCCTCCTCTAACCAATTCACCAACAGGTTCCGCAAATGAAATTCCCCAGAGTATTTAAATCGGTGAATCAAATCTCGTACGATCCCAGTTGCTTGGTAGCGGGTCGCAACACAATCAAACGCAGGCGGATGATCCTCGCAATCCGGACAGGAGAACGGCGCACCGAACTCACCGGTGTATGGCCGAGAGCAAATTTGGCAAAAAGGAGCTTTGATTCTTACAGCTGATTCCAGACAATCCCGGCAAAGCCAGCCCTCCTCTAAACTCCTGCGGCAGGAAAGGCAAAACGGTGGATAGCACAGATTAACCACCGTTTGATAGAGCGTGTTCAGAGCCGCCTGCACGACGAAATAGTAGCCAAACCAGCAACCAGAGCAAAAGGAGGATCGCGATCGCGCCAAAGCCGGTCGTCAGATCCGGTCCGAACCAGGGTGGAAAATCCGCTAAGTGTCTGGTGAGTTTATTGAAACTCATCTTGGCGAAAACAACACCGGAGTGCAGCCCTATGGGCAGCCAAAGGGCGCCCGTTTTAACCGTGGCGTGGGCGAGCACTAGCCCGAGGACGAAAATCGTCAGGAACCCGCCGATTAAGTCGAGCGGTTCCAGCAATTGCCGAATCGATTGAAGGAGAAGATCGAACCCAGAATGCCAGGTGATAGGTCCGGCGCCCGTCGATCCTGGCCTTAGGGGATGAATGATCGAAAAGATGGCGGAAACAAAGATGGCGGCCAGCCAGGTAGGCGTGGTTTGGCGAAACAGGCCGAAGATAATGCCCCGAAACAAGAATTCCTCGATCACCGCGACGCTGACCGAGGTGAGCAAGAGGTTTGGCACCAGATTCCAGGGGGGGCGGAGTTTAAATTCGGCCAACCCGATCTTCATAGCGAACCATCCCCAGAGAGCGATGACGATCCCTGCTAACAGAAATCCCGCCGGCAATTGCCAACTCCTGGACCAGGCCCAGGTTATTTTCAGGTCATGGAACCGGTTTATGCCGATCCATTGAATCACGGGGAAAGCCAGAAGAACTGCGGCTAATAAGATGGCCCGAGCAAAGAACCGGGAAAAATCGGTGTCTTTAAGAAAACCAAGCCCCGGAATCTCGGATAACGGCTGGCTGCACCAGAAAAGTACCGGCGCCAGGGCAGCACCCAGGATCAAGGTGCCGAGGAGAAAAACCAACATCTTCCTTCCGGTAGACAAGGGAACGAGCAAATAGCGTGGACTGCCTAGTCGCGCAAACTAAAGTTATAACGAATGCATAACCGCCATGCCTGGGTAGAAAGGAACGACGATGGGACCAAGCGCGAAGTCCGGGTAGTCAAATCCGGAGGGACTTGGCGTTTTCAAGCCAAGGGTTCGGAGGAAGAAACCTGGACCTACTACGACGAACCCCCTCTGCCCGATCTGGAGCAGTTTCACGAGGTTCTTCAGAGAAAATACCAGCGGCGGCGTGCTTCCCACGAGGATGTCCTTTGGGCTGAGCGCGAGATAACTCGACTCCGGAACCGAGCGTGAACGGGTACTCGGTGCAGGACCGAAGCCGAGCGAATCGTCCTCGTCCTTCGTCGTCGTCCTCGTCCTCGAAAATGCGCTCTTCCCAGCCCAAACGGGCGTTGCATTGGGCGTCGGCGTGGTGGACGATCTCAAGGCGGGTCAGCATAAATCTTCGTGGTCTTTGTGGCCTTGTTGTGAACTATCTTCCTGTGTGACACCTGATTTTGAGCAAGCAGAGGAATGGGAGAAACGGCACCTGTGGCATCCGTTTACCCAAATGCGGGAATGGACACTGCCCGACCATCATCCGCTGTTTATTGCTTCTGGCGAGGGACCCTGGCTACGGGATGCCGCGGGCAACCGATATCTCGACGGCAATTCCTCGATTTGGACCAATATCCACGGTCACAATCATCCCCGAATTAACCGCGCGATTACCGAGCAGTTATTCCAAATCGCGCATAGCTCATTCCTCGGGCTGACTCATTTACCGGCGGCGCGATTGGCCAAGGAGTTGGTGGACCTGCTTCCGGATAGCGGGATCACCCGCGTGTTCTATTCTGATGATGGTTCCACCGGAATCGAGGTGGCCATTAAGATGGCGATCCAATACTTCAAGCAGACCGGTCTTTCCAAAAAGATCGGGTTTGCCGCCTTTAACAACGCTTATCACGGAGATACTCTGGGAGCATCGAGTCTCGGGGGCATCGCGAACTTCCATGACCGATTTGCTGCTCTTCAGTTTCCGGTGATGCGGGTAAATGGCTTGGACGAGCTGGATCGGTTAGATGCCGCAACCCTGGCGGCGATCGTTATTGAGCCGCTCATCCAGGGTGCGGCAGGAATGCGGACTTGGCCCGCCGGGATGCTACGGCAGCTGCGCCAATGGTGTGACCGGCATCACGTACTTCTGGTTTTCGATGAAGTAATGACCGGTTTTGGAAGAACGGGCCGGATGTTTGCTTGCCAGCATGAAGGGGTTATCCCGGATTTTCTGGTTCTGGCAAAAGGGTTGACCGGCGGTTACTTACCTTTAGCGGCGACGCTAACTACCGAGGCGATCTATGACGGATTCTTGGGCGATTTCTCGGAGTTGCGCGCCTTTTTTTACGGACACAGTTATACCGCTAATCCTCTAGGATGTGCGGCCGCGCTCGCCAGTCTGCAAGTGTTTCGGGAAGAGAGGGTTCTGGAGCATGTTGCCAGCGTGATCCCAGTTTTGGAAGAGGGATTGGAGCAATTAAAACAGCTGCCCTGCGTGCGAGACGTGCGTCAGATCGGTATGATAGCGGGAATTGAGGTGGGAGCAGCCGATGGAATCACGTTTGACTGGCGGGAAAGAATGGGAGCAAAGGTTTGTGTGGCGGCGAGAGACTTCGGCTTACTGACACGGCCGATCCAGGATGTGGTGGTGTTTATGCCGCCTCTTTGTGTTTCTCGGGATGAAATCCGGTTTGGGATTGAGGTGATTGGGAAGGCTGTCAAGACGGTGTGTGGGTGAACGATAGGCGCCCGTGGAGCGCTGCCTCGTTTGCGAGGCCGACCTAAGCGTGTGGCAGCATGCGGAGCGTACCACCGCGGATAGGTGGCGAGGCCGGATTAGTGGACGGAGTGGACGCAGTGGACCTTGTGGACAGAATGGATGCGAGTGGCTGCGCGCGGCGGTTATTTGGCTCGCGGTGCCGTGTCTCCTGCCTCCAGACGAGCCAATAACTCTTTGCTCCGGGTGTCTTGTGGATCCAGGCGAAGAGCGGTGTGGACAGCGGTGAGAGCTTCGGCGGCGCGGCCTAACTTTTCCAGCGCTAAAGCCAGGTTCCCCCAAACAGCTCCGGTCTCCGGGAAAAATTCAGTTCCTCTGCGAGCGGCCATTTCGCATTCTTCCCAGTGCTCGGTCTCGGCCAGGCACCAGGAGAGCTCTAGCCAAGCCTCACCATTAGTTGGTGATAGCTTTAGTACGTTAAGGAATCGATCGCTGGCGTCAGCCCATTGTCCGATCATTCGCAACCCTAGCCCCGAGACGTAAGCGGCCAATAACCGGTGCTTGCCCGGGACCCCGAAGAACCGGTCGGCCTTTGCCGCCAGGCGAGAGATCTTTTGATGTACTTGGCCGGCTGTAGTCTCGTCCTGACGGGCGTCGGTGGTTATAAGTTCTTGCTCAAGCTCCCAAAGATAGTTGCCCATCTCGCGGAGCTTCGTGTCGTAATCGGCTTCAGTGAGGCGGGTATAAGGGCCATCCATAGCGGTAGCAATGAGCTCCTGCTCGTCTGGGTACCGGCGAAATCTGGCTGCCGATAAACCCGGATGAGCGGGAGCTCATTTCTATCGTTACGCCGTCTCTTAGCAATTTCAAAGGTGCTAACGGCCAAAAAACGGGCCAAACTGAGGGTCAAAGCCCTGGTTTCCTAAAGAAAGGGCTTGATTCAGAGCACGTTTTAAGAGCGTTATATTCATAGTCGAGCCGATGAGCGCAAAGGTTCTGGCATTTATTAATTTTAAAGGCGGGGTCGGCAAAACCGCCTGTGCAGTGAATATCGCGGCTACCATGGCGAAGCTGCACGATAAGAAAGTGCTGATCGTCGATCTGGATCCGCAATCCAATTCTAGTCTCTGGTTAATGCGTCCAGACGTTTGGCGCGAGCATGTGGCGAAGGGCAGACGCTCCACGTTTGAGATTTTTGACGATGCTATTCAGGGGAAAGACCGATTCGATTTCGATGAGTCGATTGTAAAAGGGGTGACGACGTGGACCGGCTTTGTCGAGCTGCCACAATTGCACCTGTTACCGGCTTCGGTAGAGCTTCTGCGGATTGAGGACCGGATCCACGAGCTGCGGCCGCCGGCCCTCTATCGGATCTTGGACCGGGCGCTGAGAGACCGTCTCGACCGGTATGACTATGTCTTTTTCGACTGTCCGCCGAACCTCTATACCACGACCAAGAACGCCATCTTTCTCTCGGATAGCTGTGTGGTTCCTTACGTACCCGACTACCTTTCCCTGTCTGGGTTTCAGGTTTTAGCTGAGTACATCGAAGAGTTAAGGGGTAAATACACTGATTCTGCGGGTGAACGGCGGCACCCCAACGTGGGCGCCGTAGTGGTCAGTCACTATCGCCAGACGGGTAACGTCTTTCGTTTGGCGATTAATGAGCTGGAAATCATGCTGGCCCAGCTGCACGATCGGCACGTTCTCGAGTCGGGCGCAGGCTTATTGCAGCCTTTTATCCGCCATTGTGTCCGGGTAGCCGAGTCTACCAGCGAGCATCTTCCAGTGATATTGTATGCGCCTGGGTGTATCGGGGCGCAGGATTATAGCGATCTGACCCAGAACTTCGTAACCCACTTTCAGAACAGAAAATGAACTATCAGGAGCTAGCGGGTAAGCTTCTTCATGTTGCCGAAAGGCTCCAAAAACATGGCAACAAGCTTGATGGGGATGTTATTGGCAAATCCGCGGTAAAGCTCGCGACCGATATCGAGCAATTTGACGCCACTTTGGACGGGTTTCTGGCCAGCCGGAAGTCCGGCGAATTGTTGCTGGAGACTCTGCTGAGGTCGCCTGCTGCGAAAAAGCATCTGTCGTTGGATCTCTTAAGGAAGGCATTGAGAGAAGCCTGCAGCAAACGTTTGAAAGCCGAAGAATTGGTGGCAGCGAAGAGAGAATTCGTTGAAACGGTCCATGAACAGGACCGAGCCGAGGCGGCTTCCAAGTTCCTAAAGCATGCCTTTGCGGAGGCGGCATATGTCGCGCCCGCCGGGAAAGAGAAAGGCCAGCTTCAACAGGAATTCTACGCGCTTGGCCGGTTATCGGAAGACGAATACGCCACCACCATCGCCAAGCGGACGTTTGGCGAGTTACGGCGGCTAGCCGCAACCAACGGCATTCGTTTCACCGATAAAACAACAAAGCCTCACTTAATCAAGATGATCCGGCGTTATGCCCGCCGGTTAGCCACGAATTTGCCTTCGGTGGCTGCGTAGGTAGGGCGAAAAACTCGGCGGGCCGAGCGTGTGAATACTCCGTCAGACGAATCCGCGCCGGGTTTGAGCCGTCGCATAGCGCCCGGTCTATTCCTCTTCGATCGAACCTCTGCGTGACATTTCTGTTTGTGTTTTCGAACACACTGGATTTGTGACTGATCCGGGGTAAGGCTAGGCTCCCCTATGCATTCTGACCTCGAGCGAGTCCTGTTACGCGAAGAGGAAATCGCGCGCCGGCTGGACACGTTGGCTGCGGAGATCACTGCCGATTATGAGGGCAAAGATCTTACAGTCCTGGCGATTCTAAACGGGAGCCTCATTTTTATGGCGGATTTGCTCCGCAGAATTCCGTTGCCGCTCCAGATCGATTGTCTCCGGGTGCGGAGCTACTACGACAAAATGGAGTCCTCCGGTCAGGTAGATTTTGATCGAGCGGCGTTACCTAATCTGGCCGATCGCCATGTGCTTCTCCTCGACGACATCCTAGACAGCGGGCACACGTTGGCTGCGATCGTGGAGGCGGTTCGGCAGGATGTCCGCCCTTTGAGCGTCAAAAGCTGTGTGCTGCTGCGAAAAGTGAAGAAGCGAGCACGCCCCATCGAAGCGGATTACGTGGGTTTCGATATCGGAGATGAATTCGTCGTTGGGTACGGGTTGGACTATCAGGAACGTTATCGGAATTTGCCTCTCATCGGGGTTCTGAGGCAGCCATGATGTCGGTTCACCTGCAATATTTTTCTCAGCTCCGCGACCTGAAGGGCCCGGAAGAACTAGACCTGGCTCCCGGTACCACCGTTGCTGGCCTGCTAGAGAAGCTCTACGGTCTGCGACCAGGGCTTCAGCAATGGGATAACTGTCTCCTGGTTGCCGCTGGCATCGAATATGTCCCGCGTGACTATGTTCTAAAACCCGGCGAATTGATTTCTCTGATGCCGCCGGTTCAGGGTGGGTAGCGGCGTTTGGGCGTGGACTAGCTTACACTGCAAATCTTTCTCGTACTCGTCGTCGTCCTCGTCCTCGAAGGTGTTTTGGGACCCAGCGTGCCGATCGACCCACAGCCCTGGAGGGGAGCCGCTTTGGCGCATGACACCAGGACCTTGCGGATTTAGGGCCTGGCGTCCGGTATCACCGAAAAACGGGTTAAACAAGCGGCTCCCGGGAATGACCCAGCGCTGGTTCTTATCTATCGCGTTGGCTTGCGCGATTGTTGAGAACCGATCGGTAGAATGGCAAATCGCGCGACCGTTCCCGGGAGCCGCCCGCTATGTCGTTTCTGCGGCCCTTTCACGCAATAGACCTGAATTCGCGAGGGGTATAGGCGGGGGCCAAAGCGGCTCCCCTCCAGAGCGGTGGGTCGGTCCACACGCTGGGAAAAAAGGCGCTTTCGACGACGAGGACGAGTACGATTGAAGCGCCTATCGATTCCCCTGATAGCCAGGTCAATTTCTTCAATTAACGGGCGTGCCGGAACCCGTACTAGGATCCGGCACGATGAACTTGTTGCCTTATGACAGCCTCTACTGGGGCTGGATCGGGATGGTGGCTGGGATTGTGTCCGGCGCCCTTATCGGTCTTTTCTTTCATCAGGAACGATGGCTCGGGGGGTATAACAGCTTTCCTCGGCGATTGGTTCGCCTTGGTCATATCTCTTTCTTTGGGCTTGGGATCCTAAGCGTTCTAATAGGGATAACGGTTCGCCAACTCGCGTTCGATCCGGATACGGTTCGCTTGGCGGGAAGATGTTTTTTTATCGGCCAGGTCACCATGCCGGTGTGCTGTTTCCTCACGGCTTGGAGGTCTTGGCTTCGTCATTTGTTTCCAGTGCCGGTGCTCAGCCTGGGCACCGCCGTTTCCCTTTTGCTCTGGCGTTGGCCACACTCATGAAAACAATTGGTTTGATAGCGATGAGCGGAGTTCGGGTCGTGAATCCAGAGCTCATTAATCTAGGGCTCACACTGCCGGGGTTTATCGATCGCGGTAAGGTGATCGCCTCACTCCCAACCCTTGGGCTACTGACCTTGGCCGGGCTTACACCTGACCGATTTGAGTTTTCTTACCATGATATCTTTGACATTAATAAGTTGGATAAACCGCCGGGACCTTTCGACCTGGTGGCAATCTCCAGCCTGGCTGCGCAGGTCGAGGAAGCCTACACGCTGGCGGATCGATATCAGGCCGCGGGGAGTTGCGTTATTATGGGGGGCTTGCATGTGTCCGCGGAACCACAGGAAGCCCTTGGCCACGCGGACGCCATTGTCGTTGGTGAAGCAGAACCAGTCTGGCCGAAGTTATTGGAAGATTGGGAAGCCGGCCGGCTAAAGCGGGTCTATAAGAATGAAGGACCGCAATTCGACCTGGCTAACTCACCGATGCCTCGCTTCGACCTGCTCGATCCGACGCACTACAACCGGATAACGGTACAGACCCAGCGCGGATGTCCGTTCAAATGCGAGTTTTGTGCCGCTTCGATTCGGATCGCGCCGCAATTTCGGACCAAACCGATCGATCGTGTGGTGACAGAGCTGCGCGAGATCAAGAAACTGTGGAGCCATCCCTTTATTGAGCTAGCGGATGATAATACCTTCGCGAATCGGCCTCGTGGGAAGCACCTGGTCCGAGCATTGGCTGCTGAAAATATCCATTGGTTTACGGAAACGGATATCTCGGTCGCCGACGATCCGGAGTTGCTTCGACTTCTTCGAGAGAGCGGTTGCTCACAGATTTTGATTGGCCTGGAAAGCCCGGTTATCGCCGGGATGGATGGCCTGGAACAGAAAGCCAATTGGAAGGCGAAACAGGTGGATCGTTACCGGACGGCAATTCGCCGGATCCAGGACCACGGAATTACGGTAAACGGCTGTTTCATCCTGGGGTTGGACGGATCGGGTCCGGAGACTTTTGATGCTGTCTGGCGGTTCATCGAGGAAACCGCTCTATTCGAGGTTCAGTTGACCGTTTTAACGCCGTTTGCCGGAACTCCGCTGTATAAACGTCTGGAGCGTGAAGGTCGGTTACTTTATCCCGGGCAGTGGAATCGTTGTACGCTTTTCGACGTCAATTTCCGACCGGACCGGATGACCGTTGAAACATTGGAGACGGGGCTCCGAGATTTGATGGGTAAGGTCTACAACAAAGAGTTCACGGCGTGGCGGCGAAACCAATTTTTTGATCGGCTACGACAGCGTCGCAGAGCAGAGCGCGGTAGCGACGAGCTCCCGCTCGTCCGTTTCTCCGATCGTGTACAGAAACACGCCTAAGAAGGACGCCTCCGCTTCGCTACGGCGCGACAAGTTCGAAAGCATAAGGGCGTAATGAAAAATAATCATGATCCGGGCGCGATGATCGGAGAGCGTCACCTAAAGCAGGTTCAGAAAAAGGCGACCATGATCCGAGGCAATCGACGGGGTGTACGAGATCGGACCGCAAATCCGGTCTCTCTTTTGGAAGAGGCCCGAAAGTGGCTCGAGCAGTTTTATTCCGAGGCAGGGATGAGCTCCCGCTCATCCGAGGCTTTCCACTCGCGCCGGGCAGAAGTTAGAAAACAAATTCGGGATGGCCAGTCGGATTATCTGACCCGAGACGAACTAGAATACGGAGCCAAAGTCGCTTGGCGGAATAGTACTCGTTGCGTTGGACGGTTGGCCTGGCAGAACTTGGTCGTTCGAGACTTCAGGCACCTGAACACTCCGGAACAGGTGTTTATCGCGTTGGTCGACCATATTGTCCTTTCCACAAATGGGGGGCGAATTACTCCGATGATCTCGATTTTTGCATCGGGTTCGACCGAAAAGCCGAAGGTTAGGATCTGGAACGGGCAGTTGGTTGGTTACGCCGGATATCTGCAAGCGGATGGTTCAGTCCTGGGAGATCCCATCAACCTTGGTTTCACGCAGCGGATTCAAGCTTTGGGTTGGAAAGGACCCTCACCAAGCCTTTTTAATCTGCTCCCGATTGTGATTGAGATGGATGGAGCAGTTCACTGGTTTGATCTGCCGGATGTGGTTCTAGAAGTGCCGATTCGCCACCCTCGGCACGATTGGTTTGAGCAACTGGGTTTAAAATGGTTTGCGCTGCCGGCAGTCTCCGGGATGCGCCTCGAAATTGGAGGAGTTTCGTTTCCGGCGGCGCCCTTTAGCGGATGGTATCTTGGGACTGAGATTGGTGCACGCGACCTAGCGGACACGGATCGTTATAATGCTTTGCCTGAGATTGGCAGACGCCTTGGACTGGACACTGGTGCTAATCGGAACCTATGGAAAGACCGAGCTCTTATCGAGCTGAACGAGGCGGTGCTTTGGTCGTTCGCTGAGGCGGGTGTCGCCATGGTCGACCATCACACGGTTACCAAGCAATTCCTCATGCACGAGAAGCGAGAAAAGGAAGCTGGACGCTGTGTTTATGCGGATTGGAGCTGGATTGTGCCGCCTATTTCGGGGGCCGCTACACCCGTCTTTCATCGCACATTCAAGGAGCGGACCCTGAAACCGAATTTCTTCGCGCAGCCGAATCGTTGGGACGAACGAAGCAGGGGACGTTGTCCGTTTGGGTAGAAGCTCAGGAGTTCAGGTTGATGCGGGTTCAAAAATTGCAAGAGAAGAGGGCTTCCTGTGAGCTGCCTGTGGGTCTGTCCCAGCAGTTTTGTTAGCGGGCTCCTGAACTCCTGACTCCTAGTCTCTGAAGTTCTTAAAATTCAGCGCCACCCCAAAGTCTTTCCGCCGCAGGAGCTGGATCACGGTTTGCAGGTCATCCTTCTTCTTTCCGGTGACCCGGATTTGGCGATCCTGCACCTGGCATTGGACATGTAGTCCCTCTGCTTTGATCGCTTTAGTAATCTCTTTTGCCTTATCCCCTTCTAGACCTTGTTTAATATGAATTTCCTGACGGGCATGTCCCAAGGGAGAGATTGCGGGGTCCTTTCGGTCCACGTTGCGCAAATCGACGCCGCGTTTGGCTAGCTTCCCAACCATGATCTCCATTAAAGACCGCAGTCTGGCCGTATCTTCAGCGGTTAGTTCAAGCACGTCCGGGTTGGTGCGTTCGATTGTGGCTTTGCTGTCCTTGAAGTCAAAGCGGGTGCTCAGCTCTTTCTTCGCTTGGTTAAGAGCATTGTCGATCTCTTGCTTGTCGACTTCCGAGACGATGTCGAACGAGGGCATAAGTTTCAGATAGACGGTTCTGGGGTCATTTAAAGCGGAAAGTAAGAAGGGCGGCCGTTGCCAATAGTAATCAGTGAGCAGTAATCAGTGAGCAGTAATCAGCTTAGGAGCCAGGAGCCAGAATCCAGGAGTCAGGAGAGGCTGTGGACATATCGGCGCCTGAAGACATGACGCGTTTGTGGGCGCTGCTCTTGGATGGGACTTATAGGACCAATGGGACTTATGTTTCAGCTGCGAACCGTCGCCAGGCCGAAACGCGCCTCCTGGCTCCTGGATTCTGGCTCCTGGCTCCTCGTACTGCTTACTGCTTACTGCTTACTTCCCCCAGTCGCTCCCTGATGAACAATGCGATCTGCTCAGACCTTGGGCGCGCTGATGGGTTTGCTATTGGTGGCTTTTCGGTTAGCTCGTCTTTACGCAATATCTTGTGGTTTTGCCAGATCCAGGCGTCTGGCCGGAATGGGCCAACTTTTCTGGGGTCACTCCAAAAATGGATCGAAAGAATTTCACGGGATACTGCGGCGGCCAGATGCATTGGACCGCTGTCGACGCTGATTACGAACGCGGCTTTGCGTAGCAGCCAGATCAGTTGTTCCAGATCGGTCAGGTTAACTAGTGAAGCTGCGTTACGAGCAAACGAGATCGGGGAGTCGGCTTTCCCAACGATGATAACGGGAATAGGAGCCATCGCTGCGGTCAGTTCATAAATTTCCGCTTCGCCTAGCGATTTGCCGGTTCCTCGGGAAAAGGGGTGGAGGACGACGAAGTGATTCGGGAGCTCAAAGTTTGGTATCCGGCGGCCTTGAGGCAGGCGGAACTCGATCTCACCAGATACGTCGGCTCCCGCAAGCGAGGCTAAAGCGAGGTAACGCAAAACCGCATGTTGGGTTGACGTTACCGAGGCCACTTTTTTGTAAAAAAATTTGGCTCCTTCGCGGGCGTCACCCAGCCCGAGAACGACACGGCTTCCGGCGCTGCGCGAGATCAAGGCGCTGCGAAACAGCCCTTGAAAATCCAGCACCAAATCCGCGCGAAGTTTGCTCAGTTCTTGGCACCATTGCCAAAATCGGATCACGCCTCTAAGACCGCGAAAGCTTCTTCTGGGAAAGCGAATGACGCCTTCCAGGTCTGGGTTGTCTTCAAGCAGTGGACTCCACTCGGTGTTGGCTACCCAATAAACGTTGCTGCTCGGAAACGATTGTTTGACGAACCGCAGCGCGGGCAACGTGTGAACGATATCACCGAGCGAGCTCGGCTTGACGATCAGAATCGTCTTCGGGTTCATCGCCCAAGAAACAGCCGTTCAGCCAGTTTTAAGGGCAGTCCGGCGTTTCTAATTTTTGCCTGCGCTTTCTCGATATCGTACTTAAGACGCCGAAGAGTCACCTTTTTAGAATCGAGATCGTAGACCGCGTAGGCTGCTCGCCAATCACCGTCTCGCGGCTGACCAACGCTTCCGACGTTGATAAAGTATTGTTTCTTCGGCTCTATCTTAACCTCAGTCAGAGGGAATCCTGAGACGGATCCGTCTTTAACAAAAAGACGCGGGGAATGGGTATGACCGAAGAAGCAAAGTTGCTTCTCTTGTCGTGAAAAACTCGCAGCGGCATCCAACTGATTGAGGACATAACCCCAATCTCCAGGGCTGTCCAAGGTGGCGTGGACGATGGTGAACGATTCCACGTCCGTTGTCAGCGGAAGCGAGCCTAAAAACTCTTTTTCCGCAGGTGCCAGCTTGTCCCGTGTCCAACGGATCGCTGATTCGGCCAACGGGTTGAAGGTCTCCAACGAACAGAGGCTGGAAGCATATTCGTCGTGGTTTCCTTTCACCACCGGGCAATTGAGTTCCCTTACGATCGCCAAACAGGCTTGGGGATCAGCGTTGTAACCAACAACGTCACCAAGGCAAATGAAGCGGTCACACTTTTCTCGCTTGGCATCGGCGAGAACGGCCTCGAACGCCTCAAGGTTTGCGTGGATGTCGCCGAAAATCGCGAAGCGCATCTTTCGAACGAATATTGGTCCGAAAACGGAGAGCGTCTAGGACTTATAGCATTTAGCATCCACAAATGCTTTCACAATTTGCCGGAGCCGAACGCTTCTAAGATCGAATTTGAAACCCTTTCAACCCTCCAGTTGGCTCGATCGGGGTTACCACCTTCCGCCGAATATGCGGCCGTAGATGCGAATCTTCGATGGCCTGCAGGAAGCTCTCGATCTCCGCATTGTCTCCCTGAGCTTCCAGTTGGACGCGGCCGTCCGGCAGATTCCTAACCCAGCCGGCCAGCTCGTAGCCCTGCGCGATTTCCTTAACCGAAAAGCGGAATCCTACGCCTTGAACACGACCTTCGTAGATGACGCGTCTGGCAGTCATTCTAGTAACAGTAATCAGTAAACGGTAATCAGTGGAGGAGCCAGGAGGAGCGTTTCGGAGTCTCAGTGTATTGGCTTAGCTTTTGGGGCGCTGGCGGGTGGATGGGACTATGGGATCAAAGGAGACCAACGGGTCTGGTTGATTGAACCCAGGGCGTTACGTAGCCACTCGGGGATAGCGTACGGCGATATGCCGTACGCACCTCCTAACTCCTAGATTCTAGCTCCTAGATCCTAAACTGATTACTGCCTCACTGACTACTGATTACTGCCTCAGCGTCGCCAATCGAGGGCGCCTTTTTTCACTGCGTAGACGAAGCCAACCAGCAGGATCACGATGAAGCCAACCATGCTGCCCAATATGGGTAGTGCATTATACTTGGCGACAAAATCGCGATAAACGACCGCCCACGGGTACATGAAAACGATCTCGATATCGAAAAGGATAAAGAGCATCGCTACCAGGTAGAACTTCACGCTGAAGCGAGGCTGAGCCTCGCCCTCCGGAAGCATTCCACACTCGTAGGCGGTATCCTTGATTGTAGTTCGCTTGCCGACTCGGCCGATGAGTACGCTCAGAAATAAGGCGAACCCGGCGAAGCCGGCTGCAAAAATAACTTGAACCAGGATCGGCAGGTAATCTTGCGCCATTCCCGGGTGCTAGGTTTTTGAAACGACCGTTGCGGCGGCTTGGGCGTTCGTTGCGGCCATTGCTGCTAGAGCAGCTGCGTCCCCTTTGTAGCTTTTACCGCTCTTTTTAACCACACCGCGAGCAACCAAATTTTGAAGCTTTTCGTAAGCTCTTAAACGCAACATCTCTTCACCGCCGCTGGCTGCGTTACGCTGCCGTAAGTTTTCATGAACGACTTCAAACAATTGCTTGAACTCGAAAGATTTCTTTTGCGACAGAACGGAGACTAGCTCTTCGGTCACGAGGTCGGGTAGGCGGCGGGAGAAGGCGTTTTTCTTCTGAATAGCCATAGGGACTTCCATTATAGCATATAAAGTATTCAAAACGAGGGGAATTCAGCCGATTTTCATTAAATTACCCGTCATAAATCGGTTGTTCATTAAGAAATAGCGCCAAATCGCCCTGCATTCCCCAGGGGTTCGGCGAGTCCAGCGTGCCGGCAAAGGATAGGACGATGGGACTTATAAGAGCCGACCAGCACTGGGGTCCGATCCCATAAGTCCTATGAGTCCTGTAGGTCCCATTCATCAGCGGAGCCGGGCTCATTCGTACCCGCGCTGACCCGTTGTTAGGCCTCATAGCGTTAATGGGACACTAAACTACGCAAAATGTTCTAAATCCGCACGAATTTCATTGACCCGATTGGGTGTTGGTGGGTAAAAGTGGGGCATAGTGGTTCATAATGGTTGAACTTGCCATGCTGAACAATGGATCCCACCACCTCTCAGCCGATCTTTGCCGGAGAGTTCCGGCACGCGCTGGACGCGAAAAATCGCGTCACTATTCCCGCGCGTTGGCGGGGCGGTGAAGTGGATGAGTTCTTTGCCGTACCGAATCCAGAGAATGGCTGTTTGATGGTGATGCCCATTGCGGT
This sequence comes from Verrucomicrobiota bacterium, assembly GCA_019237325.1. Lineage (GTDB taxonomy): Bacteria > Verrucomicrobiota > Verrucomicrobiia > Chthoniobacterales > JAFAMB01 > JAFAVN01. The sequence goes on from JAFAHI010000022.1 coordinate 15,076, forward strand.
GGCGCATGAGGTCGCAGCGCGGGCTAAAAGCGATCCTAGGTTTTCAGCCCAGGATGTTCAGCGATTCATTCGACAGTTCTACTCCCGAGCGCAGCATCTGACGACGGATAAGCAGGGTCGGATTATTTTGCCCGAGGAGCACTGTCGTCAGCTTGGCCTCAAAGGAGAAGTCATCTTAGTGGGCAGCCATTCGCGGTTCGAGGGTTGGAGCCCAGAGGCATGGCAAAAGATAAGGGAGGAGGACGCGCCAACGTTCCATCACATGTTGGGAGTGCTTGGAATCTGACGATCAGAACCGACGTGTTGGCGCGAAAAATTGGTTTGTCCGGAGGAGAACATGATCGGTGTGCTAGAAAAAGAAGTCATGGTGCGGAACGCGGGACAGCCTAGGCCTTTCCACGAACCGGTCCTGTTAGCGGAGACTATCGCGTTGCTGAAACCGGGTTCGGGTAAGATTTTT
>JAFAHI010000068.1 GCA_019237325.1 Verrucomicrobiota bacterium
TGCTCTATCATTCGGACGGCTGTGAATCGTGCATAGCGGGCGGCTCCCGCGAATAACCCAGCGTGTATTTTCTAGCGGGCGCAAAAAAAAGATTAATGACTGTCGGGGTGAAAATATCGTCAGGGGTAATTCCCGGGAGCCGCCTGCTTTCACGCTCTCAGGTCAGGCTCGTGATATGGACAAATATCGAGGAGTTCTAAGGCACGCGCCAAAGCGGCTTCCCTCCAGGCGTTTTCGCCCCTTCGCCCCATCGCCGTTTCGCCCGTCGCTCATTCGCCTACATCATCCCTGGCGGCAAGCCGAGGCCTGAGGTCATGCGGCCCATCTCCGACTGAGCAAGGCCTTTGCCTTTCTCGATGGCTTGTTTGACGCCGGTTAGGACCAAATCTTCCAGCATCTCGACGTCCTCGGGATCAACAACCTGTTTGGAGATTTTGATAGCAAGAATATCCCCCAGGCCGTTCGCCGTAACGGTGACGTTCCCGCCGCCGACAGTCACATCCACCGTCTTAGTCGCGAGGGCTGCAGTTAGTTCCTCCTGCATTTTCGCAGCCTGCTTCATCATTTTTTGGATATTCATTGTTAATCAGCAGCCTGGATCTCAGCTTGGAAGATTTCCAGAGCTTTTTGAATTAAGGGATCGTTTTTAAAATCGGTCTCTGGATTCGTCGTCGCCTCGGTCTTTTCGGGGAAAACGATTGGCGCTAAATCATCCCGAGTCTCCCCCTTGATACTCGTTGGTTTGCCTAATCGCTCGGTTAGCAATTGTTCGATATATTTGCGGTTGTTTGGCCGCAGCAATGTTTCCATCGCCATGCCATGCTGAGAGCCGAATCCGAGCCGGAGCTCGTTATGTACTAGGCTCACGGGCACCGCAGCCGTAAAATATTGCTGAATCAAGGGACGGCTTTTCCGCACTTCGGTTACGATATCGATCCAGAGTTGATTAAGATCTGGCTCGGCGTGGACGAGCTCCTGCTCGTCCGTCTTCGTCTCTACGGTTTGCGTTCCCAACTCGGACGAGCGGGAGCTCGTCCCTACCGGTTCATCCTTTATTGTTTCGGACGAGCCGGAGCTCTTCGATACGGTTTCTGGGACCGCTTCAACAACCGGCGGCTCAGGCGTCCGTACCGTTTCGGCGATTGGTTTTTCCTTGGTAACCACCGCTGGTTTTGCCGGTTCGCGTTCAGGCTCAACCTTCGCGTTTTCCGACTTCGCATCTGTCGTCTGAAACTCCGTCAGCTTCGTCGGACTAGCCGGCGTTTCGGGCGCTCCCGGTGTTCGCGCTGCATGAATAACCAGGGGGGCGCTTCCGCTCTTTCCCGCTGGCCGCGGATTGCCAGGGCCTTGGCGTAACCCTTCCAATGCGTCTAGAACTTGGTCAAAGCCTACCTCGGCTAGACTCTGGATAGCCCGGATGACAGCCAGCTCAAGGTGTAGCTTCTTGTTAGTCGCCCATTTCAGAGTCGGTTCTACCTCCGAAAGAATCTCCATCAACCTCAGGAGTTGCCCGGTGTTCAACTGCGCTTTCAGGCTGATAGTGACGGCTTTCGCTTTCTCACTTTGCTCATCTTGTAAGCTGCCGGCGTCAACTTGCGCGATCAGAAGTGAGCGCAAAAAATTGAGCAAATCGGTTAGCAGTTTGGAAAGATCTTTACCGGCCTCTTGTTGAGCGTGGATCAGATGTAACGCTTTCGTCGATTCGCGGGTAATGATGGCTTGGCTCAGATCGAGTACCACTTGTTCAGCGGTTAGGCCGAACACCTCCAGCACCTGCTGCTCGTCGATGGAGGTCCCGCAAAATGCAACTAACTGGTCCAGCATGGACTCGGCATCCCGCAGACCACCATCCGCGGCGGTGGCGATCGCATTAGAAGCTGCAGCGGACAACGTAACGCCTTCCTGCGTGGCGATAAAATTCAGGTGCTGGGCGATAACGCGAGGCGGGATCCGGTGAAGATCGAACCGCTGGCACCGGCTCAGGATGGTAGGCAAAACCTTGTGTGGCTCGGTGGTGGCGAATACGAAAATCACGTGTTGGGGCGGCTCTTCCAGCGTTTTCAGCAAGGCGTTGAATGCCTGCTGCGTCAGCATGTGGACTTCATCAATGATATAAACCTTGTAGCGCCCTCTAACCGGGGCGAAGCGCACATTGTCTCTGAGCTCTCGTACTTGATCGACGCTGTTATTACTCGCGCCGTCGATCTCAAGGACGTCGAGGCTGATACCTAACGCGATCTCCCGGCAAGAATCGCACACGCCGCACGGGGTCGGGGTAGGCCCATGCACGCAATTCAGAGCCTTTGCCAAAATCCTGGCGGTCGATGTTTTTCCGGTCCCTCTCGGACCAACAAACAGGTAGGCATGGGCCAGTCGACGCTGTTGAATCGCGTTCTTCAGAGTCTGCACGACGTGATCTTGACCCAAAACATCGTCAAAGATCTGTGGCCGATATTTGCGCGCAAAAACCTGGTAACTCACGAGGGTAAATTAAGCTAAAACCCGCGCAGAAGCCAAGGCGGCGGACTACGAGTTTTAGATTTTAAGTTATAGGTTCTAAGTTGTAGGTTGCTTGTGGCGTTATGCACAGCAGCGTCTCGGGCGTAAAAGTGCCCAACTTAGAACGTAAAACTTAAAACCTATAACTTGAAACTGTTGCCTGTGCTCCCCCCCATCCTGCGCCTCTTGGCTTGGTTTATTGTCTTTTTGGGTGCGACCTTTTGCTGGATTGTGCTGATCGAGCACGGTCCGGACGACTTTGTCGAGGGGTGCAAGATTGAGGCAGCGAATTTCAGAGCGATTGTGACTCGAATCGTAATGCCGCACTAAAGGGTTTTAGGTTATAAGTTTGAGGTTTTAAGTTGTAAGTTCGGCCTTCTATGCCGCGAGCCACTCAATGGACTGAGGTTTCTCACGCGCGCCGCGCCAACCGCCTTGCGGGGTGCAACCTAGAACCTAAAAACTAAAACTTATAACCTAAAACCCAATGCGGATTGTTTGTTTGAGCGCTGAGGCGGCCGAAATCTGTTTTCGGCTGGGAGCGGAGGCGGATGTCGTGGCCGTGTCTGCTTTCGCCTCGAGACAGGCGGCAAAACCGATTGTATCCGGGTTTTCACACGGGAATGTCGAAAACGTTGTTCGAGCAAATCCCGAACTAGTGGTCACGTTTTCCGATGTTCAAGCTGGGTTGGCCGAGAGCTTGATCAAGCGTGGGATCCCGGTGTTAGCGCTGAATCATTTCACGATAAGCGGGGTATTGGACTCGATTCGTTTATTGGGGCGGGTGCTCGGCCGAGGGGAGGCAGCGGAAAAGCTCGGGGACTCGTTCCTGGTTAAACTGCGCGACCTCACGTACTCGCCGGCCATTCGTCCCCGGGTCTATTTCGAGGAATGGGACGATCCAATGATTGTGGGAATCCCATGGATTTCGGAGATCATTCAAATGGCGGGTGGCGACGATATTTTTGCGGAGCGATCCGCTAAGAAAGCCGAGCAAAGAGTGGTAGGGATCGATGAGGTAGTGGCCGCGAATCCACAGATTATCTTGGCCAGCTGGTGTGGAAAACCGGTCGATATCGGGTCGATCCGCGCTCGCGAAGGTTTTGAGGCGATCGAGGCTGTGCGCGCCGGGCAGATTCATGAATTGGCGCCGGAAATTATTTTGCAGGCCGGGCCGGCCCTGGTATCCGGCTTGGAGGAGATAGGACGGATTGTGAGGGAGTGGGTGGGGCGCTCGGCTTAGCCTCGCGCGTGAGAGGTGAGAGGTGAGAGGTGAGAGGGGATCGCCGACGGGTGATGGCACACTTTGGGGTAAAAGCGAAAGCCTGGGAGAACGGACGAATGGGATGAGAGCTGCGTGAGTTAGGCGCGTCGTTGCTTCTCAC
>JAFAHI010000036.1 GCA_019237325.1 Verrucomicrobiota bacterium
TGAGGCACTGAGCGAAGCCGAGGCGCTGCGATATCTTCGCTCGCTGGCCGATTTGAACTCGATCAACAAGTCGTACATCGGTCTCGGGTATTATCCGACCGTGACGCCGCCTGCCATCCAGAGAAACATCCTGGAGAATCCCGGATGGTACACAGCGTATATGCCGTACCAAGCCGAGATTGCCCAAGGACGGCTGGAAGCCTTACTGAACTTCCAAACCATGGTTGTCGATCTCACTGGGATGGAGATCGCAAACGCGTCGCTGTTAGATGAAGCGACTGCTGCCGCCGAAGCGATGTCCCTCTGTTTCGCCGTCGCGAAACAGGATGATCGCCACAGATTTTTCGTTGCTAGCAACTGCCATCCGCAAACCCTCGCCGTGGTTCGCACCAGAGCGGAAGCGCTAGGGATCGAAGTAGTGCTCGGGCTGCCCGAGGCCATCGATTGGACGCAGCATTTTTGTGGAGCTCTTGTTCAATACCCGAACACGGACGGGCAAGTAGATGATTATCGGACATTTGTGGAAGCAGCTCACAGCGCGGGCAGCCTTGTGGTTGTGGCCGCGGATCTTTTGAGCCTGACGCTTTTGGTTCCTCCGGGCGAATTCAATGCCGACGTCTGCGTCGGTTCTTCTCAACGATTTGGTGTGCCCATCGGTTTCGGGGGGCCGCATGCAGCTTTCTTTGCCACCCGCGACGAGTTTAAGAGACACATGCCTGGACGCCTCGTCGGCGTTTCCAAGGATTCAGCCGGACGGCCCGCTTATCGCCTGGCGCTGCAAACTCGTGAACAGCATATCCGCCGAGACAAAGCGACCAGTAATATTTGCACTGCGCAGGTTTTGCTGGCCGTAATTGCGGCCACCTACGCCGTTTATCATGGACCTGATGGGTTAAGGGCAATCGCCGCCGAAATTCGCGAAAAGACCGAGTTGCTCGCCGCTTGGTTAGCCGCTCTCAAGTTCCAAATTCTCGATGGGGTCCGCTTTGATACGATCAAAGTCCATCTGGGAGCAGCGGCCGAAAAAATCTTATCCGAAGCAGCCAAGCAAAAAATCAATTTCCGCTTCTATCCTGATGGTTGGGTTGGGATCTCGCTCGACGAAACCGTGTCCGCGGCGGATCTGGAAGTCTTGGCCAAGCTATTCGATACCGAACAGCGGCTCTCGTGGGACAAGTTTCGCCAGACGGAGGTCGAGTTGGTCCCGGATGTTTTCCAAAGACAATCGGCATTTTTGCAACAGCCCGTCTTCAACTCTTTCCACACTGAGACCGAGTTAATGCGCTATTTGAAGCGGCTGGAGAATCGGGATCTATCATTGACGACATCAATGATTCCACTCGGTTCCTGCACCATGAAATTAAATGCGGCGGTCGAGATGTTGCCGGTCACGTGGCCGGGCTTCGGTCAGATCCATCCATTCGCGCCGCGGGAACAAACCGTGGGTTATCGCCGGCTGATCAGCGGTCTCGAGGATTGGTTGGCCAAGATCACCGGCTTTGCTGCGGTCACGGTCCAGCCCAACGCCGGCTCGCAAGGGGAGTATGCCGGGCTGCTTGCGATTCGCCGTTATCACGAGAAAAGAGGAGAGAAGAATCGAAATGTCTGCCTGATTCCCACATCAGCGCACGGCACTAATCCTGCCTCGGCCGCGATGGCCGGATTCCAGGTTGTACCGGTCTTATGCGATTCTGGCGGGAATATCGATTTGACGGACCTGGAAAAGAAGGCCGCGCTTCATCAAGCGGAGCTCGGCGCATTGATGGTGACATATCCCTCGACTCACGGCGTCTTTGAAGAGGGCATTATCGACCTGTGCGAGATTGTCCATCGGTACGGTGGTCAGGTGTATATGGACGGAGCGAATCTGAACGCTCTGGTTGGTTTGTGCCGGCCTGCGGACCTAGGTGCAGACGTTTGTCACCTGAATCTGCACAAGACGTTCTGTATTCCGCATGGAGGAGGTGGTCCAGGCGTCGGTCCAATCGGAGTCAAAGCGCATTTAGCTCCGTATCTACCCGCGCATCCATTTGCCGAGGAGAAGCATCCGGACGCGATTGGCCCGGTATCTGCCGCTCCGTTTGGAAGCGCAGGTATTCTATCCATTTCCTGGGCTTACATTGCGCTGATGGGAGCCGCCGGGCTTACCCAAGCCACCAAAGTTGCGATCGCCAGCGCAAACTACATCGCCACCCGTCTTCAAGGGTATTATCCGGTCTTGTACAAAGGGAAATCTGGCCGGGTCGCTCACGAGTGCATCGTTGACCTGCGGCAATTCAAAAAATCTGCAGGTATCGAGGCAGAAGATGTCGCCAAACGCCTGATGGATTACGGGTTTCACGCCCCCACTATGTCATGGCCGGTCCCAGGCACCCTGATGATAGAACCTACGGAGAGCGAGTCGAAGGCTGAGCTCGATCGCTTCTGTGACGCGATGATATCAATCTTTGGCGAGATTCGGGCGATTGAAACTGGGGAAGCAGACCGCGAGGATAATGCTTTAAAAAGAGCACCGCACACAGCCCAGGATTTGGCCGTTGAGCGTTGGGGCCGCAGCTACAGCCGGGAGTCCGCTGCGTTTCCTGCTCCGTGGACCAAAGAATATAAGTATTGGCCTCCGGTAGGCAGGATTGACAACGTGTACGGCGACCGCAATTTGTTCTGTACGTGTGGTTAAGATAATCGATCGATATATCAGTAGTCAGATCATTACGACGCTGACCTGGACGATCTGCATGCTTAGCCTGATGTTGGTGGTCGCTAACGCCATGCGTCAGCTGCTCGAGCTCCTGATGACCCATGGTTTGCCCTGGAGTTATATCTTCTCCTTTATCGGCGACTTGCTCCCCTTTTCGATGATTTATTCGATTCCCTGGGGTGCGCTGCTGGCCGTATTGCTCGTCTTCGGCAAGCTTTCTTCTGAAAACGAGCTGTTGGCTCTGCGCGCCACTGGAGTCGGTATGCTCCGCATCTGTACGCCCGTATTTCTGATTACGCTGGGCTGTCTCGTGCTTTCTCTTTGGATCAATCTTTACGTAGCACCTGAATGCGAAAAAAGGTTCAAAGAGCTGGCGTTTAAGCTCGCTTCAACAGAGCCGCTGGCGCTGTTCGGCTCAGACGAAGTGATCGATGCGTTCCCCAATCGCAAAATTTATGTGGGCCGGAAGAATGGGAATACGCTCGAAGATCTTCATATCTATGAAATGAACGCGCAGCAGGTCCCTGTTCGGGTCATTTATGCCAAGCGCGGCACGATGGAAGTAGACAAACAGAATCAACGAATTTTGCTCAGGATTTTCGATGCGCGTTACGAGGACCGAGATGAGTCCGATGTTGACGACCTAAAAAAGATGCACTACGGGATCAGCGTCGAGGAAGGCGTTTTCCCGATTTCGCTTCAGGAGTTGATAGCCAAAGCGCACAGCAACCAACGTCCGACGGAGCTGACGCTAAGTCATCTGCGGGAAGCCATGGAACAAAAGCAGGGGAAACAGCTTACAATCCTGCGAACCGAGTTAAGCAAACGGTTCTCAAATTCGTTGGCGGTAGTTACGTTTGTTCTGGTCGGAATCCCTCTGGCCATCTCTGCGCATCGACGCGAAACCTCAGTGGGCATCGGCATCAGCATTTGTGTTGCGTTCACCTTCTTTATATTCATCGTGCTGACCGACAACCTGAAGAGTAACGCCAGTGTTCATCCGGAGCTTTTGATTTGGCTGCCGAACGTCATCTACCTCATCTTGGGCGGAACACTGTTCTACCGGCTAGCGCGCCGTTAATTCGCATTTATCAATAATGCGACTTAACGGCGCGCTATGACGGCAGAATAGCCCGGATTACGCCGGGCTATTCTGCCGAATTGGTGCTATGCGCTTCTCCAAATACCACGGTTTAGGTAACGACTACCTCGTCATGGACGAGATGGGCTTGATGGAAAGCCCGGAACGGGTCCGCATCATTTGTGATCGCAATTTTGGGATCGGATCGGATGGCATTTTGTTCGGTCCTTTGCCATCGAAATCGGCGTTGGCCGGCCTACGCATCTTTAATCCCGACGGATCCGAAGCGGAGAAAAGCGGGAACGGGATCCGGATCTTTTGCCGGCACCTTTGGGAGCGTGGTTCGGTTGGAGGAGAGCCTTTCCTGCTAGAAACCGCGGGCGGAATCGTTCGGTGCCGGGTACGGGATCCTCATCACGAAATCGAAGTGGAGATGGGAATCGTAAATTTCTGGAGCGATGTGATTCCCGTGATGGGAGAACGTCGCGAAGTGCTCGATGAGAAGTTGGAGATCGATGGGGAGAGCCTGAGATTTTCGGCCGCGACGATCGGGAACCCGCACTGCGTGATTTTACGGGACGAGGTCGACGCAGACCTGGCCAAACGTCTGGGCCCGAAGCTTGAGCGGCATTCACTGTTTCCAAATCGGACGAACGTGCAGTTTCTGAAGGTGATTGATCAGGCCAAAATTCAGATTGAGATTTGGGAGCGGGGAGCAGGTTATACGCTGGCTTCCGGTAGCAGCTCTTCCGCGGCTGCGGCAGTCGCCCGCCGGCTTGGCTTGTGTGGTCCAAATGTGCAGGTGCAAATGCCCGGCGGTGAATTAAAAATTACCATCGGGGAAGACTTTTCCATCGTCCTTTCAGGGCCGGTCACGAAGGTCGGGAACGGAACGATCTATGACGAGATCTTTGGAGGTTTGTAATATCGCCTCCCGGCTCCAAGCAACCCCGGGAGGGCGCGCGTCCTCGCGCGCCGTTAATGTGTCTTCAGCCCTACAGACGTATTCGGCGACCAAGGTAACTAAACGTCCACGGCTCCGGTGACGACGGATCGCGAGGACGCGATCCCTCCCTGCCGGCACGCCACTGCTTGAACCATTCCCGGCGTTCCCGGCGTTCCCGGCGTTACAAAGGCTGCTGCTGAGTGAGACAATGGAACGCGCCCAGTCCCCACACCAAGTTCCGGCAATCGATCGGCACTATATTTCGATCCGGAAAACATTTCTTCAGAGTCGAGACAGCCTTCTTGTCGCTGGGCGCATCGAAAGCCGGTACTAACACGACGCGGTTGCCAATATAGAAATTGGCGTAACTGGCAGGTAAGCGCCGGTCTTCCCGCTCGATTCTTGGCGGCATCGGCAACCGAGCGATGTTCAATTTCGAACCGTCGGACAAACGCATCTTTTTTAACAGCGAGAGGTTGGTCTGCAACGGTTCGTAGTTGGAATCTTGCTCATTGGTCTCAACTACCGTTACGACCGTGTCCGGTGCGACGAAACGGGTGAGATTGTCGATATGGCCATCGGTATCATCGCCTTCGATACCGCCGGATAACCACAGGATCTCCGAGATACCGAGATAATCACGAAGCGCTTGTTCGATTTGTTCTTGGGAATGCTGCGGATTCCGGTTCGGATTTAGTAAACAAGATTTAGTTGATAAAGCTGCCCCCGCTCCGTTGACGTCAATGGAACCGCCCTCCAGCACGAGGCCAGGGTAGTAAACCGGCAGCTTAAATCGTTCTGCAACTCTGGTTGGAACTACCTCGTCGAGGTCGAATGGCGGGTACTTGCCGCCCCAGGCATTGTAATTCCAGTCGATAACAGCCAGACGGGGTTCTGCCTCGCGTTTAACAAAGATCGGACCATGATCCCGGCACCAAGGTTCATTGGTGGGAATAATGAAAAATTCGACATGAGAAATATCGATCTTTTTCAGAAAAAATCTGACCTCGTTCTCGTGATCTACATCCATCACGTTGATCCTGACCTTCTCGGAGCCGCGCAATGCATCGATCATGTGCGTAAAAGCAGGAATCACTTCCTCATAAGCATGAGGAAAACTGATCCCGTCGCGCCGGGGCCAGGAAAGCCAAGTCGCTTCGTGTGGTTCCCATTCCGGTGGCATTTTGTATCCCAGCGAAGCAGGTGAATTGGCAGTAAAATGACTCATTTTCGAATTGTTCCCCCTAGTTATACCGGTAAAAGCAACCGAGCAGAATCATCCAGCATGCTCGGGATGATCCTGCCATAGCCTGCTTTGCTTATAAATGCAGGCTTAATCGATGAAGCGTTTGGTTAATTCGCCGTAAGCTTCGATCCGGCGGTCACGCAAGAAGGGCCAGTGAGTGCGCTGAAGATCAAGCGCTTTTGAATCGATACTCGCGATTACTACTCCAGGCTTCTCATCTCCAGCCTTAGCTAATATCTGGCCGGCCGGGTCCGCTATAAAACTGCGTCCCCAAAAGTCCAGACCGTCACCACCGGCCGGATCTTCGTGACCAACCCGGTTAGGGACGGCGACGTAACACCCGTTCGCAATGGCGTGCCCGCGTTGGACCGTCTCCCAAGACGAATGTTGACGCTCACCGAACTCGGCTTTTTCTGAAGGATGCCAACCAATGGCCGTAGGATAAAAGAGGACCTCGGCTCCACGCAGTGCGGTAAGTCGCGCCGCCTCCGGGTACCATTGGTCCCAACAGACCAATACACCAACCCGAGCGTATTTGGTTTGCCAGGCACGGAACCCCAGATCCCCCGGAGTAAAATAGAATTTTTCATAAAACAACGGGTCATCCGGGATATGCATTTTCCGATAGATCCCGAGCAACGTTCCGTCCGCGTCGATGACCGCTGCAGTGTTATGATATAGGCCGGCCGCTCGGCGTTCGAATAGTGAAGCCACTATCACGACTTGCAGTTCTTTAGCTAAGGCTGACAGCCGCTCGGTTGTTGGTCCAGGAATCGGCTCCGCGTACTGGAAATACTTGTGGTTCTCCTCTTGGCAGAAGTAGACCGTTTTAAACAGTTCTGGCAGACAAATGATTTGAGCCCCTTGCGCCGCAGCATCTCGAATCAAAGCAATCGCATTCTCCAAGTTCTCACTCGGATCCTGCGAGCAGCGCATCTGAATCACTCCGATTTCTGGCATCCTCTTCCTTAGCCTGCATCGCTAACAAATCAATCTAACTGTTCACTGTTCGCGGTTCACAGTTCGCCGTTCGTGCTCGTGCTCGAATGGGTCGGTGGGTGTTGGCGGCGGTGAGGTTAGGCGGCGTCGGGAGGCGTGGCCCGAATAGGACGTATGGGACTCATAGGACTTAGGGGATGCCAACCGAAAACCGCGAGCCGCGAACTGCGAACGGTGAACGGTGAACTCTAAGCTCACGCAGAACGCAGCTCTTTTGCAATCGCCTCCAGCTCAGACGAGTCGAGATCGAACGGGCGGCCGTTCGCATCAACCAGGTGGGCAATACCGTTCCCACAAACGATAGCCAGGGCTCGATCTTCTGTCGCAGTCGTGAAATAAGGTTTTCGCTCCGGTGGCCAAGCGACCAGATTCTTTCGAATCTTACCGTTGGGTAGTTGCCAGGAGTAGTTCCAGTATCGGTTATTTTTTACCTGGTTTCCGGACAGAATCGCGGCTTCGATGGCTGCCGGATTCGATGCGGTGCGCCGCAAGCTTTTTGCGCTGTGACTAGCGACAGCGGTCAGTGCCCAAACCAACAGGACACCAAACGTGAATGCGAAGGCGAAAGCCCAGAATGTGCTCCATCTCAAAGGCAATGCATCGATGGCCCAATTCGTCGTGGCAATCTCCGGGCGACCTCGCAGATTATATACTTGCAGCGGCTTCTGATGATGAAATTCGCCGAACACGAATGCCCAGCGTTGGGATTTAAATTTTTTACCCCCCTGGGCATAATCAATGGGCAAATTTGCTGTACTAAGCACCACCGTCGAGACGATGTCGCCGTGCGCTGTAGCTTGTCCGGCCTTAACTGCGTTTTTCGCGATTTGGGAATCCGAAAGGAGCCCAGGATAAACTAAAGCAAAAAGCAGGATTAAAAGCGCGAGCGGTATCAGCGATATCGTGAATCCGATGGCAATGATTGAGCCGGTAGCGCTGTTTTCCGTGACCTTAAGCGGTCGAATGGGGATGGTTCGCATGTAATTCAAAAGCTAGGGTTCAACCTGGGTAGTCCAACTGCCAGGCACCTCGCTCGCAATGCGGTGTGCTAGCGGGAAACCGACAAATAGGATTTTCGAAGAAGGACGGATGGCTATTCGAACAGATGCGGGTTTCGCGTGATGTTTGATATTCCATTCATGTTTCGTACACGCGGGAGGGGTGCTAAGAGAATAACTCGCTTCGCGCGAATAGCCAACAGCCAATCGGTAGGGACGAGCTCCTGCTCGTCCGCGTCTTACCGCAAGCGTTTTTCCTCTGGCACAACCCGGACGAGCGGGAGCTCGTCCCTACCGATGAACGCGCAGCGCCTAGCTTCCCTTCGTCAGTCCTCGTATTACGGAACCGATCACAGCGCCGGCGCCGGCGTCCTCTACCCGCTCGACGGTTCTCGGCAAGTACGGTTGAAGTGCATGCGCAAGATTCGACAAAGGCAGGGACTGCAGCCACACCTTTCCCGGTCCGGTGAGGGCTGCTAGAAAAATTCCGTCTCCGCCGAAGAGCATGTTTTTGATTCCAGGCACCCGGGTTATCTCAAATCCAACCGATTCCTGGAACATGCCTACATGGCCAGGATGGACTCGCAGGGTCTCTCCCGGTTGCAGATCGTACGTCACCACTTCTCCGTCCAGTTCAATCCAGGCATGACCGGTGCCGGTCACCTTTTGGAGCAAGAAACCGTCTCCGCCAAAAATCCCTGCACCGAGGGATTGCTGAAAAGCAACGTTCAGTTCAACTCCATGGGTAGCGCAGAGGAAACCGTGACGATGAACCAGGTACGTCTCGCTCGGACTGATCTCGAGAAAAAGGATGCTGCCCGGTACGCGGGTAGCGAATGCTAACAGACCTTCGCCGCCCTCGGCTCGGTAATCGGTCATAAATAATGAGCCACCTCCGGCCATCCGCTTCAATGCGCCGAAGAATCCGCCACCGCCGCCGAATTGGGTGGTCGTATTCAAGGTGATCGCGCTGTTCATCCAGGAAAGCTCACCCGAAACGGCGAATACACCTTCGCCCGGGTTTAACTGGAGTTCGAGCACTGGCAACGTCGTTCCGATGATGCGGTAGTTCATAAAATAAAAAACTGCTATTGATCGGCCGTTCGGGTGAGATTGTCGAGCGAAAGGGGATGGGGAGAGGGGGGCGACAGGGCGAATGGGCGATGCGAAAAGGTTCTGTCCCGAAGGGACTCAAGGACTCAGCCCGGGCTAAAACCAGGCTAAAAGCCCAGGCTGAGTCCTTGAGTCCCTTCGGGACAAAATCGCCAGATCAGCGAAAACCCCACGAATCCACCCCGCGCCTCACGCCGGATCGCCCCATCGCCCCATCGCCGTGTCGCCGTGTCGCCGTGTCGCCGTGTCGCTACAACTGCGTTACCGCTCTCCTTGAAATCAACTTCTGCAAGACGATGAAAATCAACAACAGCACCCCAATTACGATCTTCGTCCACCAGCTGTTCAATGTGCCGTTGAAGTTGATCAGGGTCTGGATCAGGCCAAGGATCAGGACTCCCATCAAGGTGCCCGGGATAAACCCGACTCCGCCGGTCAGCAGGGTCCCGCCAATAACGACTGAAGCGATCGCGTCCAACTCAAGCCCAACGAACGACGCTGGGTTACCCGACTGCATATAAAATGTCGCTACTACACCTCCAGCCGCGGAGAAAAATCCGGCGAGTGCGTAAGTGAGGATCTTGGTCTGGGCGATCGGCAATCCCATCAGGCGAGCGGAGTTTTCGTTAGAGCCGATCGCGTAAACGTTGCGCCCGAAGCGCGTAAAACTGGCGATAAACGTGCCCACCAGAACCGAGGCGAGGAAACACATCGCGGTGAACGGCAGGACCGCTTTTGGAGCGACCAGGATAGAAAGTTGCGGCAGCACTTGGGCGTAGAACGGATGGTCGATCCCGATCGATTCGGGGTAAATGACAAAGCCGAGACCACGCAGGCAAAACAAGCCGGCCAGGGTTACCAGGAACGGAGGCATCTCAAAAAAATAAATGAGGCAGCCCATGACAGCGCCGGCGAAAGTCCCGGCGCACAGAGCGATCCCCATGGCTAGAAACGGGTCACAGCCGACCTGTAGCAGCTTAGCGATGAGAATCCCGACAAAAGCCACCATTGACCCTACGGAAAGGTCGATACCACCCGAGAGAATCACAAAAGATTCGCCGATCGCTGCGACGCCGACAAAAGCGTTATCGTTCAAGAGATTCACGAATACCCGGGGCGTCCCAAAATTAGGGTAGAGCGCTGAGCCGGTGCCAAATACAGCCACCAAAACAACGGCAGTCGCCACGAGCGGGATGTACTTAGGATTTAGGCGAGTCATGCCGCGCAGTCGTTGGCAGATGGCGAGGTAGCCAAGAGCCAACCGGTTTTAAGAATTTCTCTATGGGACTAAGCACCCGAGCGAACCTGGTTCGAAATACTTCACTTTGGAGCAGGCAGACGGCAATAATCACCAGCGCTTTTGGCACCGGCGCGATATCGGAGCTGACATTTTTGGCGTAGAAGGTGGTCGTCAGCGTTTGGATAAACAAACCGCCGACGACCGCGCCCACCAGATAAAAACGTCCTCCTTGTAACGAGGTGCCACCGACTACGACCGCTAAGATGGCATCCAGCTCCAGATAAAGGCCGATATTATTCGCATCGGCGCTCTTGATATTCGAGCATGCCACTAGTCCCGCCAGACCTGCGCAAAGCCCGGAAAACGTGTACACGAGGAACTTCACCTGCTTCGCGTTGATGCCGGAGTAACGGCTGGCCTCGTCATTGTCGCCGACAGATTCGATGAAGAGACCCAACGCGGTCCGCCGGACCAGGAAATGGGTTAACAACAACATCACTATTACGAGCGTCAGGGTAAAAGGCAGACCGAATAGGTGACCGTTCCCCAAGTACACCATGGTTGGGTCCAGGAAATTGATGATCTGTCCTTCGGTGATCAGCTGGGCGATGCCGCGCCCGGCCACCATCAAGACCAAGGTTGCCACGATCGGTTGGATACCAAATCCAGCCACTAGCAAGCCGTTCCAGGCGCCGGCTAAGACCGACACGCCCAGGGCCACCGCGATAGCGACGCCGGCCGGCAAATGCTGAGTGACCAGGAGCCGGGAAGACACCGCCGCGGCAATCGCCATCACTGCACCAACGGAAAGATCGACTCCGCCGGTGGCAATGACCAGAACCATGCCCAGGGATAAAAGCATCACCTTTGCCCCTTGGTTCAGTACGTCTATGCGAGAGCCGTAAAGGTGACCATCAAGTACTTGAAGGTGAAAGAAGCCAGGAGTGAAAAACTGATTAAAAACCAGAAGCAGCCCCAGCGCTCCAACTGTCCAAAAAATCCGTTGCCGGCGTAGCCCAAAGAGAATAGCGGCAACGGCGATCCAAAAAATGAGGTCAGATAACCAGTCGCTCATGCCTCCGGTCGTTCCGAGCTGTGACTCGCGATGGATTCCATAATAGCTTGCTCGGAAATCGCTGCCTCTGTCAATTCATCAACTTTGCGGCGGTCGCGCAAGACTACGACTCGCTGACTTTGCCGGACGACCTCTTCCAGTTCGGAACTAATGAAAAGCACTGCCAGACCATCCTGGCGAAGCGACTGAATCAGTTTCTCGATCTCGGCCTTTGCTCCCACATCAATCCCTCGGGTCGGCTCGTCCAAAATAAACAATTTCGGCTCCGTGGCGAGCCAGCGAGCCAGCAACACCTTTTGCTGATTTCCACCGCTCAGGTTTCGAACGATCTGTTCCCGGCTCGGTGTCTTTATGCCTAACGACTTAATAAAGCGGTCTGCGAGCTTCTCTTGTTCGACTATCGACAAGCGACGCCAGCTGCCTCGGCTTGCTTGCAGCGCCAACACGATATTCTCCCGCACAGTTAAGCTGGGGATAACCCCGGCAACTTTCCGGTCCTCAGGGGTTAAGGCGATTCGGTAACGGATAGCTGTGCGAGGTGACCGGAATTTTACCGGCTGATTATTGATGCGAATGGTCCCTTGATCCGGGTTATCAATGCCGAACAGCAGCCGTGCGGTCTCCGTTCGTCCCGATCCAAGCAACCCGGCCAGTCCGACGACCTCTCCCGGCCGAATGTCCAGATCGAGTGGTTGAATTGAGCCCTTTTTTCCCATCGCGCGTGCCTCCAACATTGGGGTCTCGGATCGGATGGTGGCAGTGCTGGCTCGGGTCTGTTCAAGAGCTTCGACTTGGCCCAGATTTCTCCCAATCATGTGAGATACCAAGTTGATTCGGGGCAGCTCCTTCGTGGCAAAACAGCCCACCCGGCACCCGTTTCGTAAGACGGTGATTGAATCGGTAATCTCGTAAACCTGATCCAGAAAATGAGTGATGAAAATGATGCCGAGACCGTCTTGGCGCAGGATGCGCAGCTTCTTGAACAGTTCGTCAACCTCGGTTTTGTCGAGGCTCGATGTCGGTTCGTCCAAAATCAAAAGCTTCGCCGAGACATCGAGTGCCCGGGCGATGGCTACCATTTGCTGAATGGCGATTGAATACGAAGAAAGTTGGCGATTCACATCCAAAGAAAGGTCCAGCCTGGCCAAGGCAGCGCGGGCCCGTTTGGCGATTGCACCCCAGCGGACAGTTCCTATCCAGGTGGGTTGCCGCCCGATACAGATGTTCTCTGCCACTGACAAATGAGGAATGAGATTAACCTCCTGATAGACGGTGCTGATTCCCAGGGCTTCCGCTTCCCGAGGAGACTTTGGCGCGATTTCTTTCCCGGATAATCGAGTTTCGCCGGCATCTCGAGGAAACACACCGGTCAATACTTTGATCAAAGTACTCTTGCCGGCGCCGTTCTCCCCCATCAAAGCATGGATCTCTCCGGCCTGGACGGCGAGATCTACCGCGTCCAGCGCCTTTACGCCCGGAAAGCTTTTGCTTAGGCCAGCGATCTCTAAAAGGGGAGGCATCTGGAAGGTGAGAAGTGAGAGGTGAGAAGTGAAAGGTGGTTGCGGCGGCGACCGCGATTCCGGCGTCGTGACCGGAGAGCGATGAGTGATTTGATGGGAACAGATAATGCAAACCAGCCTTTACGTCTCATCCCTCACGTTTCACATCTCACCTCTCACGCCTCAGCCAGTCGGGCGCTCAGCCCTTCAGTGCGAGCGCCCGCGTGAAGACTAAGAGATCGTGCTCTTAGTATTGCCGTTTTGGAAGCTCTTCGGCGGCTTGAGCCTGTTCGTACACGCCCTCTTGGGTCACAACCCGGGCCGGTACCGCTTCGCCTTTGGCAACTTTCTCGATGATGTCAAACAGCTGAGGTCCTAGCAAAGGATTGCACTCAACCGTTACATTAAGCTTGCCATCTTTCATCGCCTCAAACGCGCCTTTGACGCCATCAATCGACACGATCTTGATGTCTTGGCCTGGTTTGATCCCGGCTTCTTCCATCGCTTGAATCGCGCCTAACGCCATGTCGTCATTGTGCGCGAAGAGCAGCGTGATTTGCTTGGCTTCCGGAGATTTCAAGAATGCTTCCATTACTTCTTTGCCT
>JAFAHI010000088.1 GCA_019237325.1 Verrucomicrobiota bacterium
TAACAGCGCTGGGGGTAACAATGCATGGGTGAGTTTGTTGGTTTTAACGTAATCGAGTAAAGCGCTACCTTGTCGCTCTTGGGCACTAGGTAGATAGAGGGCGGCTCCTGAGCCTAGGGCCATGAGCAGTTCCCACACCGATGCGTCAAAGCTCAAGGAAGCAAATTGGAGTACGCGGCTCTCAGAGCTGAGTTTGAGCGCTTCTGTGGTCCAAGATACCAGGTTCAGCGCGTTACGATGCTCGACCAGGACCCCTTTGGGTTTACCGGTTGAACCGGAGGTATAGATGACATAGGCCAAATGCGAGGACTTGAGCTCCGGCACCTTGGGATTTTTGCTGAGCGGCTGAAGAGTGAGCGCGTCATCCAAGCCTGAAACAGGGTAATAGGAACAAACCTCTTGGCCTAGTGCACTGCGTCCGAGGGGGTCAGTCAATATAAGGGAGGGTTGCGCATCCTGGAGTAGGTCAACGAGCCGTTGATGCGGTAACGCTGGATCTAAGGGCAGGTAAGCGCCTCCAGCTTTAAGGATCGCCAACAAAGCCACGACCAGGTGTGGCCGGCGCTCCGTGCAGACCGCCACTAACGAATCGGGTTTAACGCCTCGTTCAATCAACCGAAGCGCTAATCGATTCGCTAAGCTGTTAAGTTGAACATAGCTTAGGGACTCTTCTCCCTGCACGACTGCGACTGCCTCCGGAGCTCTTTGAACCTGTTGTTCAAACAACTCATGGAAGCAGAGCTCCGTTGGATAGGGGGCCTCGGTCCGGTTCCAATCCCTTAGTAGCAACGCTTTTTCTTCAGCGCCAAGGATCTCAATCTGCTCAACCGGCCTTTCCGGAGCTTGCACCATACCTTCGAGCAAGCGCAGCAGGTAAGAGCAATGCTGCTCCACGGTTGTGGAATCAAAGAGCGCGGTCGAGTAGCTTAAAACTCCGCTGATCGATCCCGTGCTGGGGTCATCGGCTAAGGTCAGCTCGAGATCGAACCGGACCTGATCCAGGGCTTCATCGACTACACTGACTTCCAGTTCCGGAAGATCCAGTGGCGGGTAATCCTGGTTTTGCCAGCTAAACACCACCTGGAATAGAGGGCTGTGATCGAGCCGGCGCGGCGGTTGCACGGTGTCAACGACCTGTTCAAAGGGGATATCCTGGTGTTGTTGCGCTCCCAGGGTTGTCTGCCGAACCCGTTCTAAGAATTCCAATACGGTGGGCGACCCCGACAGATCGACGCGCAAGGCCAGAGTGTTAACAAAGAAGCCGATCAAGCCTTGGAGCTCGGTCCGGTTACGGTTAGCGCTTGGGGTGCCAATGACTACTTCCGGCTGGTTTGATAGCCGTGCGAGTACGGCAGCCCAGGCTCCTAATAGAGTCGTGAACAGGGTAGTCTCACAGCGGCGGCTCAGTGCTTTAAGTTGAGCGCTTACCTCTTTACCGATCTGAACCGGTACTCTTGCCCCGGTAAACGACCGCTCTGCCGGTCGAGGCCGATCGGTGGGCAGCTCTAAAAGTACCGGTGCATCGGCCAAGGTCTCGCGCCAATAGTCGACCTGGCGCTGGAGCCGTGGTCCCGAGAGCCATCTCCGTTGCCAGGCTGCGTAATCAGGGTACTGGATTGTCAACGGATCCAGCAGTTGAGCTTTATAAAGAGCGCTCAATTCGGCAACGAGTACGCTCATCGACCAGCCATCGGTGACGATGTGGTGTAAAGTTAAAATGAAGAGATGTTCCTTGGCGCCAAGCCGGAGTAGACGTCCTCGGATCAAAGGGCCGCGCGCCAAATCGAACGGAGCGTGTGTTTCTTGAGTAATCAGCTCTTGGATTGCCTTTTGGTCCTCAGAGTTGACGTCCTCTTCAATCAATCTAAAGCCGGAATCTGGGGCTAAAAGCTCAACCCGAGGTTGGCCGTTTACAGAGATAAAAACACTGCGAAGTGCTTCGTGCCGTGTCACCAAGTCCTCTAGGGCCCGGCGTAAGGCGGCTCTGTCCAGGGCGCCGCTGAAACGTAAAACAACCGGGATCTGATAAGTGGAACTGGTCTGTTCAAACTGAGCTAAAAACCAGAGCCGTTGTTGGGCAAAGGAAAGGGCCAGCGGTTCGTCACGTGAGACTGCATGGATGGGAGGCAGAGACTCTGTACCTGAAGAGGTCAATAGCTCGCTAACAGCTTGAGCGCAGCTCGACAGCGTCAGGTGAGCAAAGAGTGTTGCTAAAGGCAGTTCGACCCCTAAGCTTTGCTGCATCTGAGCGATGAGACGGACTGCCAACAACGAGTGGCCTCCGAGGTCAAAGAAGTGATCGTTGCGACCGATTCGTTCGACCTTGAGGAGTTCGGCCCAGATAGCAGCCAGCACCTCTTCGATATGGCCTTCGGGGGCCTCATAAGTACGTTGCAATAGAGCGCCAGCATCCGGAGCAGGTAAGGCTCTACGGTTGAGTTTACCGCTGACGGTTAAAGGCAGAGTCTCCAACTGCACAAAAGCGCTGGGCACCATGTAGTCGGGTAAGTGTGCTGCTAACTCGGCACGCAGTGCGCTGATAAACGCTGCTGGATCCTGATTCTCGTGGAGCGCTGCCTCGCTTGCGAGGCCGACAGTCGTGAAATAAGCGACCAGGCGTTTATCGCCCGGAACATCTTCTCTGGCGATAACCGCCGCCTCTTTGATTCCGGCACATTGACGCAGCCGAGCTTCAATCTCACCGAGCTCAATCCTGAACCCACGCAGCTTAACTTGGCTGTCGTTACGGCCTAAGTATTCGATATTGCCATCGGGCAAG
>JAFAHI010000257.1 GCA_019237325.1 Verrucomicrobiota bacterium
GATAAAAAGCGATCTGGTTCTTAGCAATGGAGCGCGTTTTTACAACGACCATGCTCATCCGGAATATTCGACTCCTGAATGCACGTTGCTGGAGGATGTGGTCGCTCAAGATAAAGCCGGGGAGCGAATTCTAGCCGAATGCGTGCGTCGGCGGAACCGGAAGATCGCACCAGAGCGAGAGGTCCGGCTCTACAAAAATAACACCGATTTCGTCGGTCATAGTTATGGTTGTCACGATAACTACATCATGAGCCGCACGGTTCCGTGGGATCGCTTGGTATCGGATGTAGTTCCGTTTCTGGTTACCCGGCAGATTTTTACGGGAGCGGGTAAACTCGGGATCGAGGGAGAGGGGTCAGCTGGTCAACCCGGAGTGTTTCAGATTTCGCAACGAGCCGATTTTTTCAGCGTGCTGGTGAGCATCGACACGATGAATCGGCGACCCATCGTGAACACGCGGGATGAACCCCATGCTGATCCGGGAAAATATCGGCGATTCCATGTGATCTTAGGCGACTCCAATATGAGCGAGTTCGCGACTGCGATGAAGATTGGGACAATGTCGCTGGTGCTCGAGCTCATCGAGAAAAGGGAAGCGCCACAACTCGAAGTAGCCCAACCGATCGACGCGACTAAATCAATCAGCCGGGATCAGTCCTTCAATTGGATTATCGAGCTGAAGGATGGCCGGAAGATTTCTGCGGTGGACGTTCAACGCATGTATTTGGCTAAAGCGCTCAAATATTGTGATCGATCACAGCCAGAAGTGAATTGGTTGCTGACCGAGTGGGAAAGCCTGCTGAATGACCTCGATGTCGAGGTTATGCGCTGCTCTGATCGGGTCGATTGGGCCGCGAAGAAATATCTACTGAACACGTTCCAAGAAAGTGAGAGCCTGGATTGGTGCGACCCCTGGTTACAATCCATCGATCTCGAATATCATAACATCACCTGGGAGCAGGGACTGCACTTTGAGCTTGTGAGGCAAGGCCGCATGCGCCGGCTGCTCACAGAAGACGCCATCAAGAATGCGATCTTTGGTCCTCCGGAGACGACTCGAGCATTCTTCCGAGGCCGGGCTGTGGCGCGTTTCACTTCACAGATCCAGACGATCCATTGGGATGAAGTGGTGTTTGGGCACGACTCGACTCAAACGCGTGTGGCGTTTAATCACGCTTCGGAAGATGAACGGCTCTACCACCTGAACGCAATCATGCGAAGTGCAACCAGCTATGACGATCTGATTTACCGGATCCACAAGCTGGATCAAGGCGAATAGGGCTGGGTTGTGGGAGGGCACGCGTCCTCGCGCGCTGGGAACGTTGCTGACCGACAGATTTTGAGTTTCTGGGTGCCAGAGCGCTTCCTCACAAGAACAACGGATCGCGGGGACGCGATCCCTCCCGTGCTTGTTCCGGCTTGCCCGACGTAGCCTCCCGGAGTTTCGGACGACGGGGCCGAGTCGCACGCCATTACATTAAGAAGCCGCGTCCCAACGCAGTTTGGGTTGCAGGTCACTATGACAAGCGTGGCCGCGGCTGGGTTTACGTACCGGGCCGCTGGCACTAAACGCATCCAAAATGGGTCGCCTGGCTGAACCGTTTCCTTAGCTTCTCTTAGCGTAGCAACGGGAATCGGATTAGGTTCCCTTGCTATGTTGTCCCAGACCTCAGCGGGTTCGGTTGGCAACGACGTGTCCGCGCCGGCGACGCAGCCGTCCGTTCCTGGTTCAGCCACCATTGCAGGCTACACGATTTTGTCGCCCATTCCCCACCCAGGGGCGCAGGCTGACGTTTATGTTGCGCGGGATC
Source organism: Verrucomicrobiota bacterium (assembly GCA_019237325.1). Taxonomy (GTDB): domain Bacteria; phylum Verrucomicrobiota; class Verrucomicrobiia; order Chthoniobacterales; family JAFAMB01; genus JAFAVN01. Next base: position 1,812 of record JAFAHI010000257.1, read on the forward strand.
ACGATAACCAACGTTACGCCGTTAAACTCTATCGCGCCCTGACAACTCCATCGGCGGCTGCGGCGCGAGCGCTTGCCCAATTGTCCAGCCGCCGACTTTTAGTGCCGCTTTTTCGAGGTGAATGGCAAGGGAGGGCCGTCGAGGTTACGCAATTGTTTCCGTTGGGTAACCTTGCCGACTTCATCAAGAGGAATGGGCCTCTGGACAAAGAGCAGGCGTTACGGCTGGTCCGCCAGGTGACTGAAGGCCTGGAGCAATTACATGGAGCCGGCGTCCAGCATCGCGATCTCAAACCTAGCAATATCTTGGTGCAGTCTGAACAGCCGCTCGAGTTGGCCCTCGCTGATTTCGGCTCGGCAGGCGTTACCGATTCGACTGTGCTTACTCAACCCCACGGCACACTGTTTTATTCGGCCCCGGAGACTTTAACGGGAATGTATTCCAGGGCCAGCGACTATTGGTCGCTCGGCATCATCTTAATCGAGGCGTTAAGCGGTAGCTCCATCGCGGCTACACTAAGAAATGATGCACTGTTACCTTATCGAATTGTGCAAGGCAAGGTACCGATTCCGTCCTCAATTCCCAAGGGATGGCAGCCGCTGCTAAGAGGATTGCTTCAGAGAGACCATTATCGAAGGTGGCAAGCTGCGGAGGTTCATTCTTGGCTCGATCGGGAGGGCCGGAAGGTTGGGGTCGCTACTGAAAGGAAAGCCAGACCGTTTTTGATTGCCTCATTAGCGTTGGCATTGGCTCTGATAATTGGCGCCGGTCTTTGCTTAGGCCCAGGCATGCCAGCCCGGATTGATCTGTTAGCAATTGCCGTCACAACGACGACCGCGCTCGCATGGATTTTATCAGGAATCTTTCTGCTGATTGGGGTTACCCATACAATAAGCGGAGCGCCACACGGCCCCATTTCGGTCCTCGCCGGAATATTTCTAGCGGTCGGTGCGTACTTTTTGCCGAGGCTTTGGGGGTAGGGGCCAGAAATCGTTCTCGTACTCGTCGTCGTCCTCGTCCTCGAGGGGCTTTTGCGGGGACTCATTAGCATCGTCGGCGACACCGATGCTGAAAGAACGCAATGCATTGCAGCGCCAGGTACACTGAAAATAATGCGTTCTTGGTCGAGGACGAGGGCGACCACGAGTACAAGGACGATTGAGGACGCGTTTCGCTCCCTCGGCCGATGAGATAAAACTGTTAACAGCGCCAAAAATAAAATACAAACCAGGCTGTCGCCTGGGCTGGGTGAGTCCGGGTCTTGGCGGATTATGGCCCAGAAACAGAATTTCTCTTTCTTAGCAGATCATCTCTCCCTCGATTTCGTAGGTACCGAGTTCCGGCGGTCCGGAGAATATCAAGATCGATTAGAAACCTTCGACGATCTCCGTGAATGGTTGAAACAGGCTGGGTTGCTTGGGTCTCCTGAGGCAGTTGCGCTAGCGAAACATTGCTCCGCGAAGACAAGCGAACGTGTTCTAGGCGCCGCGAGGGAATTGCGGAAGTCGATCCGGACAGCGGCTGAGGCGATCATTGACGGTAAGCTGGTGCCGCCAGGACCCATTCGCGCAATCAATGGTCTTCTCATAAAGCGAGACGGTCATTTCCAAATAGAACGACGTTCGGCCCAGTTGGAGCGACGATTTGTCTCGGAAATGGCGGACCCGTTGGCCTTGCTAGCGCCGCTTGCGGAGGCCGCAGCGGACCTCCTCTGTGATGGGAACCCGGCCTTGATCCGAAAGTGCGCGGACGAGAGCTGCGACCTTCTTTTCTACGATTCCACCAAGAATCACCGGCGGCGCTGGTGCAGCATGAGCGCTTGCGGCAACCGAGCAAAGGTGGCAGCGCACCGCGCCAGGCAACGGGTGGCGTAAGGCCAAGGGCGACGCGGCGACACGGCGAATGGGGGATGGGGCGAAGGATCCGTTGGGCGAAATAGAGCGCATTAGGGGAGAACATCTTCAGCCTCGCGAACAGATGAGACCTATGTGACTTATTGGTTTCGATCGCCGTGTCGCCGTTTCGCCCATTCGCCGGCGTGTCGCGTTACTTCTTCAGAACGTGTTCGCGAACTGCCTCTGCCTTCCATCCCAACGGGAATTTCGGTCGTAGGATGACGTCCCCCGTGTCGCTAATGCCCCACTTAGGAAATTCGCAGTAGAAACAGCGCGCTCCGAATAGACTACGCAGGAATGCGTAGCGGAAGAACGAGCGGTTACACCGGGGGCAATTCCAGTTTGCGAGCCACATCGCCAATAAGAAATAAAGAAAGAAAGTGGCGGCGATAACGATTCCAGGCAGGAAAAATCGTACCTCGATTATTGCCGCCAGGAAAACTGCAATTACGACACTGCGCAGTCTGCGGTAGCAAGTCCAACAATGGACATAGTCATTTTCAGCCAAGGTTTTGGGGCTGGGGAGCACGGTCCTCTTCACGGAATTGGTAAGCCTGGATTGCTGACAAAATGCGCCCGCATTGGTCAGCAATCCAGGCTTTATAAATCCACACTCGTTTTTTCTGGACCGGTAGCGATGAGCACCTGCTCATCCAGGCTTTTCCGAAGGCTGTTATCCGTTCGCAAATTGGATAAGCGAGAGCTTATTCCTAAGACGTAGGACCCATCCCTACTGAATGCTAACGAACCATTAAGAAGATACAGAGTGCGACAAGCAGCAGACCAACCGCGATCAAAATGACGTGGAGCGCGCGGAGCCGGAACTTTGATGTGGGCTTTGGACTTGGGTCTTTTTCAGATGGCGGTTGAACATTAACCGGTGTGCGCAACGAGTGGCTCAGCGCTCTCTCGAGCGCTTTGCTAATGGTTTCACGAGTAAACGGCTTTTGGAGCACTTCAAAAATATCGAGGGTAACCGCCTTAGCCGCGATATCGGTCGCCCCATAGCCCGAGATGAGAATAATCGGAGCATTGCTACCTTGCTGACGGACTTTCTCTGCGACTTGCAGGCCGGTGCCATCTGCGAGCCGATAATCTAGTAAGTAGGCGTCAAATGACCGCTCGGCGAGGGTCTCGGCGGCGCTAATAACTGATTGGCTCGTGTAAACATCGTATTGTTGATCCTGTAAAATCCTGGTCAACACCGTGCAAACACCGACGTCGTCATCCAGGACGAGAATGCGGTGCATGTTCATTAAGGCGACTTTAGCTGGCAAGCGTAGAGAGAAAAAGAAACCACGTCAACGCTGGCGGTGGGGCGAGGCCGAAAATGCTTTAAAAATGCGGCAAGGAGTAACCGTTCATCCGACCGCAGATGTTGTTACACCTGAAAATCCGCCGAGCCATGTCGAGACGTAAGAACACGGTTCGGCGCGCTTCATGGCGTAGAAACGGTTTTCGGCTTTCGAATAAGACAGGCTTCGCAGTAAGGATGGTTTCTTCGGGAGCCTCGCCGTACCATTCATCGCTAAACCGCCTCCGCAATGGCCCGGCCGACCTCGGCCGTTTTTGCCTTGCCACCAATGTCTCGCGTGCGTGGGCCGTCGATTAAGACACTTTCGATCGCTTTCAAAATCGAAGCCGCCGCATCCGGTTCCTTTAAATGTTCTAACATCATCGCGCCGCTCCAGATCTGAGCGATCGGGTTAGCGATACCCATGCCCGCGATATCGGGGGCAGAACCGTGAACCGGTTCGAACATCGATGGAAATTCTCTTTCCGGATTGAGATTTGCGGAAGGAGCGATACCGATAGTGCCGGTTACGGTCGGGCCTAAGTCGCTCAGGATATCGCCGAACAAGTTGGACCCGACCACCACGTCGAACCAATCCGGGTGTTGGACAAAGTGTGCGGTCAAAATATCGATGTGATATTGGTCTACGCGGATCCCGGGGTATTGAGCCGCTATTGCTTTCACCCGTTCATCCCAGAACGGCATGGTGATGGTGATTCCATTACTCTTGGTGGCGGATGTCAGATGTTTCTTGGGCCGGGACTGTGCGAGCTCAAACGCGAAACGCAGGATTCGATCAACTCCGCGCCGGGTAAATACGGTCTGTTGAATGACGACTTCGTCTTCGGTGCCATCGTAAATGCGCCCGCCGATCGAGGAGTACTCGCCTTCGTTATTTTCGCGAACGATCAAAAAATTGATGTCACCAGTTTTACGGTCTCGCAGAGGCGATTCAATGCCTGGCATGAGCCGGACCGGCCGCAGGTTCGCATATTGCTGAAAATGTCTGCGGATCGGGATCAGTAGCCCCCAAAGCGAAACATGGTCGGGAATAGGAGGAAACCCGACCGCTCCTAAAAAAATCGCATCATAGTCCCTAAGTTGCTGCAAACCGTCCTCGGGCATCATTCGTCCGGTCTTTTGATAGAACTCGCAGCTCCAAGGAAATTGATCCCATTGCAAACTGAACCCATGTTTTCGCCCCGCCGCTTCCAACACACGGATCCCTTCTGGAACGACTTCTTCCCCTATGCCGTCGCCGGGAATCGTGGCGATACGATAACTTTTCATGTTCCTCTCTAGCACGAAGGGATGAGATTGGCATGTGGAGGCACGAGACGCTTCGTCCTCGAATAAAGTTGGTTAGCGTTATTACCGCGGACCACTGCCCGCCGCCTGGAGGGGAGCCGCTTTGGCGCGTGGCCCGCCGCTCTTGCGAGATTCGCCACAACATTGATCCCGCTGAAAACTATAAAAACGGGCGGCTCCCGGAAACGTTTCGGCGCGATGCATTCACCCATGGCCTTCGATTCGTTTACGCCGGACCCATAGAGCTGCATCACGCTGGGTAATTCGCGGGAGCCGCTTGTTGCAAGGTTTTGTGGCCCGACAGCGCGCTGGTCGAACTGCGCAGGGTCGTCTTGGGCACGGGCCAAAGCGGCTCC
>JAFAHI010000450.1 GCA_019237325.1 Verrucomicrobiota bacterium
TGAGCGCAATCCTCTGCGCCGACAAGAGGAATGACGGCGTCCCCATCGCCCCAGGGCAAGAAAATCGAGTTCCCTTGGGAAACGGATCTCGCGACCATTGCTCGTACATTCTCAAAGAACGGTGGCGCGTTTAAGTGAACCGCTCCAACTTGTGCCCAATCGAAGATTTGATCGGCTAGCCGGTGTTGCAGGTTACGAAAGCTGGCAGCTACTGCCGAATCTCGAAGCTGGGACATGTTAACTATCAATTCCGTCTTAGCTTCCCGAGCAGCTTTGGCAAAGATGGTGGTCGCTTCCAGCAAACCATCGGCGACTGGGAAAGTGAAATAGGCTCGTTTTATGCCCTGTAATGCACGATGGACAAAATCAGGATCCAATAGATCACCAGCGAAGACGTCAACGCCAAGTTCTCGAAGACGCTCTGAACGTTCATCAATTCGATGAACAACCGCGCGCACGGGCAAACCGGTCTCAACCAGGAGTTGAACCACGCGGTTACCAGTTGACCCCTGCGTTCCACCGGCTCCACCAGTTACGAGGATAGGGCTAAGCCCAATGTCATTTGTCATTTCGAATAGTTGCTTTTTGTTTGGGGAGGGTACGAGATCGGACCTATGGTTAGTAAACAGCTGGTACGATATAGTACCAAAAGCAAGTGAAAAATGTCAGGCATTGAAAAACCGAGATTAAGAATTCGTTGTCGTGAATGTGCAGATTTGAGGATTTAGCATCCGTCCATTTGCACTGGTGGTCGGACCAGCTTTCTTTTCTTCGACAGATCGACAGCAGAGTGCAGGTTCCATACAGCCATGTTGAAGACCGTCCTAACCGATACCTTGGAGATCGCATACGAAGAAGCCGGAGAACTCACCGGCGGGCCGGTCATTCTGCTGCACGGTTTCCCCGACGATGCGAAAGCCTGGACCGCCGTAGCCAGAGGTTTATCCGAATCCGGTTTCTACGCCATCGCTCCTTATCTGCGTGGTTTCGGACATACCCGTTTCCGGCGTGCCGAGACTCCTAAATCCGGTCAGCAAGCAGCACTAGCCGCTGATCTCCGGGATTTGATCGGAGCGCTCAACCTGCAGCAGCCGATCTTAGTAGGGTACGACTGGGGCGCACGCGCCGCTTGTACCACCACTGCTCTGTGGCCAGCCCAAGTCGGAGGTCTTGTTTCTATCGGCGGTTACAACATTGAAGACGCGGCTTCTGATCGAAAACCGGCCTCAGCCGCGGACGAACACAAGGCATGGTATCAATGGTATTTTCACACGGAACGCGGGAAGCTAGGTATGGAACAAAATCGGCGCGAAATTTGTCGTCTGTTATGGGAGCTCTGGTGCCCTAACTGGAAGTTCACCGACGCTGAATATAATGAAACCGCGACCAGCTTTGATAATCCTGACTTTGTAGAGATCGTCATCCATTCCTATCGGCATCGCCATGGGGCCGCGCCCGGCGACCCGGCGCTGGCGCCGATCGAACGACAATTGGTTGGCCAACCGACAATCGGAGTCCCGACAATCGTTCTCCACGGGGAAGGGGATGGAGTACATCCTCCCGAATGCTCAGAAGACCAGGAAAAACTCTTTTCCAGGCACTACGAACGCTGGTTGGTTCCTCAAGCCGGTCATCTATTCCCGCGCGAAGCCCCAGACGCCGTCATTGCCGCCGTGCAAAAACTGGCCCGGATGCTTGACCAACAGAAGTGAAAGCCTACAGGAGATTTTTTACAGAAGGAAACGAAGGCAACGAAGGGTAACCGGCCGCGGGTGCAGTATGACGCGGAAAGTCATTTATCTTTTTGTTGCCTTGTTCCTGTCGTAGGAAAATTCTGATAACATGGGATAAATATGTTGCTTTCGCTCCCGCGGAAATTGTAAGACTACGGACGCATGCATCAATCTTTTCAAAGAGCGATGGACCTGACCAACGTCCTTATCAGTGCAGCGATTGAAGTACATCGAGACAAAGGACCGGGGCTTTTCGAATCAATTTATGAGTGGTGTTTGGAAAAAGAATTAGAGCTTCGCACCCTTTCTTTTGTCAGCCAGAAGGCTGTGACGCTTCATTACAAGGGGTTTACCCGGGAGGAGCCGCTCCGGTTTGATATCCTTGTTGAAGATTCTCTTTTAATTGAAGCGAAATCTGTCGCCAATGTTCTGCCGATTCAAAGGCCCAGCTCTTGAGCTACATGAAATTACTTAATGTTCCCGTCGGCTTGCTGCTCAATTTCAACGAGCTCAAGCTCGTGGACGGCGTCCATCGACTGATCCTTCCGGGAGCAAGTCGTTAGCAAGCCTGAACAGAAGCAAGACCCAGAGGAGATCACTGAAAATAACGAAGGGCTATCTGCGTCCTCGAACGCGTCCACCCGGAACCCAAGAAGAACCTTCGTTGCCTTCTGTAAAATTTTCTTTGTCTTTCTTCTTCGTTTTCTCCTGTGCATTGTTCGTTGGGCATGAAGACGATTCTTTGTTTTGGTGATTCTAACACCTGGGGTTATCGGCCTGATGGGATGGGCAGATTTGAATGGGAAGTGCGGTGGCCTGGGATCTTGCAAAAGGAGCTCTCGGGATTCGCACGCGTCATCGAGGAAGGACTCAATGCTCGAACGACTGTAATCGATGACCCTGTGGAGGGAGTCTCTGTTTGCCGTAATGGATCCCTTCATTTGCCGATGCTCTTGGAGACACACCGGCCACTGGACTTGGTCACCATCTTTCTCGGAATAAATGATCTGAAACGCCGTTTCGATGCTGCGCCTTTCGATATTGCTCAAGGCGCTGGCGAGCTGGTCGGGATCGTCAAACGTTCGCTGGCCGGCCCAGACGGAAAGTCACCACAAGTCCTTCTAATCTGTCCGCCCCCGGTCAAAGTACTGAGCGCATTAGCCGGACTGTTTGAAGGAGCCATCGCTAAGTCAGGAGAGCTAGCCAGCCATTTTACATGGCAGGCCGCCAGATCGGGTTGCCATTTCCTTGATGCCGGAGCGATCGTCAGCCTTAGTCCGTTGGACGGCATTCATCTGGATGCAGAGGGACATAGTGTTCTGGGTGCTAAAGTTGCCGAGCTCGCGCGTAACATTCTCTCGCAGTGACATCCCAATCCTTACAGAAGAAAAACGAAGACCATTTTACAGAAGGTAACGAAGGCAACGAAGCTCGAGCCGACCGGCATTTCCGGCTCCGAAGAGAGCCGTTCATCCCTTCGTTCCTCTGTTTAGGTACAACCGCAAAGGCAAATGCTAGCGAGGAGCCTTAACATCTCCGCCAAACTCCTCTGACCGAAAACCAAAAAACCCTTCGTTGCCTTCGTTACCTTCTGTAAAAATTGTCTTTGTTTTTCTTCTTCGTCCCATCACGGAGTGACTGGGGGAGGCTCTTGGACTGAGCTCGCCTTCGATCTTGCTGTCGGCCGACTGTTGAAGATAGAGCCTTCATAGCCCTCAGCGTAGCGGTGCATGGGACGAGCGGTTGGCCGCATTAAAAAAGTTTGACGATAGGAGCATATGCTCTTATATGGAGATGTGGGAGCACATGCTTCTATAATGATAAAGGAGACCACTAATGAAAGTATTCGCCATCGCATCGTTTAAACCGAACGTCACCGCCGATCAGGTTCGCAAACGCCTGCCCGATGAGGTCCCGGCGACGCTCAAGCTCTATCTCGAGGGCAAGATCGAGCAGTTCTGGTTTCGGGAGGGGGCCGGACCGATCTTCCTCTTGAACATCGAATCGGTCGAAAAGGCCAAGGCGACTTTGAATGCGCTGCCGCTGGTCGCGGAGGATCTCTTGGCGTACGAGCTACTACCGGTCACGACGCTCAGCCCGCTTGGGTTGCTGATCCAGGGCAAGTAAGCGCGGGCTAATGGGACTTAATCCAGATAAGGGCAAATGTTTTCAAAGCTCAAGGAGCACCATCATGATTAAAGCTGAGATTCTGGTAAGCGGCGCGACCGGTCGTACCGGAGGTGCTGCCATCGGTACCCTGTTGGAGATGGGAAAGCGGGTGAGGGTTTACGTCCGCACCAATGACGAGCGGGCGGCGATCCTAAGGAAGCGCGGAGTTGATATTGCCGTCGGTAATTACACGAACATTGATGACCTCCGGGCAGCCATGGAGGGCATCCGCTCAGCCTATTTTCTTCATCCGATCGCGCCTGGAATCATTGGCGCCTCTGCTTATTTCGCTCAGGCCGCAAAAGAGGCGGGCGTAACTGCGATCGTCAACATGTCGCAGATTTCGGCGCGGAGAGAGTCAACGAGTCACGCCGCGCAGGACCACTGGATTTCGGAGCGCGTCTTCGACTGGTCAGGGGTAGCGACGACGCATCTGCGCCCCACCTTTTTCGCCGAGTGGCTCATCTACCCGCACTTTGCGAAGGAGATTTGGGCCAAAAAGAAGATCGAATTTCCCTTCGAGAATGGGCGTCATGCCCCGATTGCCGCGGACGACCAGGGACGCGTCATCGCCCACATTCTGGCCAATCCCGCAGGGCACGAAGGTAAGATTTACACCCTCCATGGTCCGGTCGAGATGAACCATACCGAGATCGCTGCTGAGATGAGCGAGGTTCTTGGAGCGAAGATCGAGTACGCGCCGACTTCCATTGAAGAATTCAAGCAAAAGATGGAGCAGGTGTACAAGTTTCCTCCTTTCCTCGCACAACACCTTGTCGAAGTCGCCCAGAACTATCGGGACGGTATTTTCGCTGGCACTAACGATGTGGTAGAGAAGATCACCGGGACGCCGGCGCTTTCAGTCCGGGCATTCATTGAGAAACATCGGGAAGCTTTTGTTTGACGGAATTTCACGCAATTTTAGAACTTGGTGAGAGGAAATAATGATGCAGCAGATTGACCAGCCACTCCGGATCGATCAGTGCAACTGTTTCGCGATGAGGAAAGCGGCTCGGCAGATCTCCCGTTTCTATGACGCCCATCTCGAGCCATCCGGTGTTCGAATCACGCAATTTCTGACCCTGACCGCTCTGAGCCAGTTGGGAAGCGCCGCGATCAATGCCCTGGCCGAACGCCTGGATATCGAACGGACGGCGATGGGGAAAATGGTTGATTTTTTGCAGCGCGACGGCTTGGTCACGATTAAGCCGTCGCCTACTGACGGTCGAAGCCGCCTCATCGAACTGACAGAAAAGGGGAGGCACCTGCAGAAAAAAGCAGCTCCGCTCTGGGAGGAAGCCCAACGACAGTTCAAGCACCTGAATGGAGCGACAAGAATAACAGCACTCCGACAGCGACTTGCAGAGATGACCGTCGGTGATACGCGTTGATCGCTAGGGATGAGCGACGCGGCGAAGGGTAGGGCGAAAAACTCGGCGCGCCGGTTTTGAGCCGCCGCGCGTGGCCCTGCGGTGCCCACGGCGCGCCCACATAGACACGGAGGTTTCGCGACAATCTTCAAATAGATGCCACACCCAGAGCGCGTCTCAAAACCGGCGCGGCTAAGTTGAAGGTAGAAACACGCCTTGGGCGCGCCGAGTTTTTCGCCCTACCATCGTGTTTCGCCGCATCCCTCGTCCCTACGATCATCGTCCTTTATTCGCTACCCAGCGGTCCAGGTTAGGTAGGAATACCGTCAAAAGTCCTATTAAAGGTAGGAACGAACAAACATGATAGACAAAATTGATACTGGTTATGTCCGCTAGTTTCCCAAGGACAGCCGAACCTAATCCTCCCATACCGAACGCGAGTCCATAGAACACTCCGCCGATCATTCCCACTTTTCCAGGCACCAGCTCCTGTCCATAGACGATGATGGCAGAAAAAGCCGAGGCCAGAATCAATCCGATGATCACGGATAACACGCAGGTCCAGAATAAGTCTGCGTAAGGCAGCATGATGGTGAACGGCGTTACTCCCAGGATCGAGAACCAAATAACCAGTTTTCTTCCGTAGCGATCACCGATCGGTCCGCCGATGATCGTCCCAATGGCGACCGCGAACAAGAACAGGAAGAGCAACATCTGCGAGCTCTGGATAGATAAATGAAAACGGTCTATCAGATAAAAAGTGTAATAGCTGCTGATACTGGCCAGATAAAAGTATTTCGAGAAGATCAGAGCTGCCAGAATTGAGATGATGGCGAACACTTTCCAACCCGGGATGGGTGGACGATTTAATGATTGGGCGGATTTTTTCTGCTGAGATGTACGGACTTTTTTGTACCAGAACCCAACCCGGCTCAGCACGACGATGGCGATCAGCGCAACAATTGAAAACCAGGCAATGCTGTGTTGTCCTGCCGGCACCACGATGATTGCTGCCAGCGCCGGTCCGATGGCTGTGCCCATGTAACCGCCAAGTTGAAAGACCGATTGGGCAAAACCGTGCCGGCCGCCAGAACTGAAACGGGCCAGACGCGTGGCTTCAGGATGAAAAATCGAAGAACCTACTCCAACCAGACCTGCCGCCAACAGAACAATGGCGTAGTCCCAGGCTTGAGATAATAAGAGCAGCCCGCAGAGGCTTACCCCCATGCCGATAGCGAGAGAAAATGGCTTAGGCTTGTGATCGGTATAAGTGCCGACCAAGGGCTGCAGAAGAGAAGAGGTCAGTTGAAAGGTTAGCGTGATCAAACCGATCTGACCGAAGTCCAGGCGAAACGTCGTTTTAAGCACCGGATATATGGCGGGGATCAACGACTGAACCGTGTCGTTAAGCAGATGCGAAAAACAGAGGCCGAGCAAAATGATCCCGGCCATATTCTCCTGTCGATGAGGCCGGAGAAGGGCATCTGAGCGTTCTTCCGAACGGGGATAGGTACTTCGTGTCTCCATGTTTCTGGTAGGGTGAGCTGTGCTCATCCTCTTATTCGAGTTAGCCGTTAAAATTTATCTGGATTTGCCTGCAGATCTCGGGCTATTTTGACAAAAAGTAGGCCAAAATGGACACGCTGAAGAGAATGCATAATGATCCGGACAGCGTGCCGTGTCCTGCATTTGTCCGGTCTCAGCGGTATAAAGCCGGCGAGATTCCGGCTCACTGGCATAAACGCGGTCAACTGCTCTGCGCCAGTGAAGGCGTGATCACAGTCAGGACAGACGATGGTCTCTGGGTGATCCCTCCTCAGCGGGCCGTCTGGATAGCGCCAGGAACGCTCCACGCAAGCAGGTCGAGCAAGAGCTTTCGCCTGATCGCTTTATGGGTTGAACCGCGCTTTGCTAATCTGTCGAAGCGTTGTTGTGTGGTGAATGTCGATCCGCTAATGCAGGAGCTTTTGAAAACAGCCGCAGAATTCGGCGCCGACTATATTTCCGGGAGCCCTGAAGAGCGGCTGATTCGCGTGCTCCTGGATCGACTAAACAAATTAACGGTGGTGCCACTGTTTTTGCCAGAACCTCGCGATGAACGACTCAAGCGGATTACGCGTGCTATCGCCGATGACTTACAGAGTACGACGCCCCTCGAAGTCTGGGCAAAAAGAGCAGGGATCACGCTGCGCACCGCTGCCAGATTGTTCCGCCGGGAAACCGGAATGAGCTTCGGCCAATGGCGGTTGCAGCTCCGCCTCTTAACCGCTTTGGAACAGTTGGCCGAAGGTGATGCCGTCTCCAACGTTGCGTTAAACGTCGGTTACACGGATGTCTCTTCGTTCATCGCTGTTTTCAAAGCTGCCCTTGGCCAGACTCCGGCGAAGTACTTCCGGCAACGGTAGGGATAAATTCCCGTTCATCTGCTAAAGCGGCAAATGGGTCCATCGGGAGCCCGACCGACTTTTGGCTCTAGCATGCGTACTAGGACAGCGGAAATTGGATCCAAGCCTTGCCTGATAATACAGCGAATCGTTTCTAATGGATCGCCGCCGGTGGCACGACGATATCAACCACTCCCGTTGCCACGTCATACACAAGCCCCGAAACCAGCCAGTCACCCGGAACGCCAGGAGTCGCCTTTAGAGCAGCAACATCGACGGCAACAGCAGCCCTGGGGTCTAGTACCGCCTTGGTCTGAAGTTCCTCTTTTGTGATTTCAAAATAATCAGTCAGCATCGCGGGATCCCCGCTAAGACGAGTGATCCCACAGTCGGTGTGATGAAGGACGATAAGGTGAAAATCTTCCCCGCCCCCAGGTCGCTCACCTGCAACCTCACCTATCCTGCCAAGCAGACCTAGCATACGTAGTGTTCCCGGAGTAACTCGACCGCCGATGTTACGCATTACGACGGCCTCTCCAGACTTAATACCGAGGACATGAGCCGGATCGACCCGCATATCGGCGCAGCCGATGATTAGCGCCTTTACGTTAGGCAACGCACGCGGGAGCGCCGGCATCAGTAAGCCTGCCGCAGATTGTTCAGCAGCGAAGGCTCTGTTGCGTTCAATCAGAGTGTCAAAAGTTGTCATTCTGCTCACTGGCCCTCTTAAAAAGATTGCGCAAAGACAAATGACCCACGATTACTGCCATTGTCGAAAAACCATGTTATTCATGGGACAGGACACGAAGAGCTATGGCTAGAAACCCCCAAGCGCGATCGATCGTAAAGCGCGATGGTGGAGATGCTCAATCAGACAATCGAGATGGGCGTCGTGTCCTTATTGTGGTTGTGCCCCCACTGAGGACGCTCGATCTCTTTGGCCCCTTGGAAGTCTTCAGTGATGCTAATCGGCTGTCTGGTGCAGATCCAGTCTACAAAGTTAGCATCATTTCGGGCGGAGCTAATCGCGTCGTATTGAGTCATCTGGCTACACCGGTTTATACTGATCTAACGTTCCGAGAGTACCGCGGATCAGTTGATACGCTGCTCGTAGCGGGAGTCGATAGCGATAGTCAGATCCGATATGAAGCCGATTTTCTAGACTGGCTCAGAGATCAGAGTCAAAAAAGTCGGCGCTTTGGTTCGATCTGTACAGGTGCTCTTATTCTTGCGAAAGCGGGCCTACTAGACGGGAGGCGCGCAGCCACGCATTGGAACTGGTGTAGCGAGCTTGCCCAAGACTATCCCAAAGTGACGGTAGACCCTGACCCTATCTATGTTCGAGATGGCAATTGTTACACTTCTGCAGGGGTAACCGCCGGCATTGATCTTGCCCTTGCGCTGGTGGAAGAAGACCTGGGCAGATCTGTGGCTCTACGAGTTGCTCGGATGATGGTTGTCTTTCTGGTTCGTCAAGGTGGGCAATCGCAATTCAGTGCGACCCTGGCCGCACAAACCTGCGAGCACCGGCCACTCGCCGAACTCCTTGCGCGGCTACCCGAGAATATTCGCCGTCACCTTTCGGTCGACAAACTCGCTCAAGAAGTGGGGATGAGTCCTCGGAACTTTGCTCGCCTATTTCGCCAGCAAGTTGGGAAAACGCCGGGCAGGCACATCGAGGATCTCCGCCTAGAAGCGGCGCGCCGTCAGCTAGAATCGACTTCCCGGACTCTCGATGAAGTCGCCGCTGCCAGCGGCTTCGGCAGTGCCGAAATTCTCCGTCGTGTGTTCAATCGACGTTTGGGAGTTACACCTGCCAGGTATAGAGCGTCTTTTCGGCGAACCGGGCTGCGGTAATTAGAAGCCGCGAAAAGCTCGTATAACTTACTGTAAATCAGGAGCTACATTCGGGGACAGGTCACCTCTTTCCGGATGGGCAATTAGTTCTGCCGCCCCTTCAGGGCGGGATTTCTTGTTGGGATCTGACCTGGGTTTTAACCAGGTTAAAGCCCCAAGCTCAATCCTTAAGCCCCTTCGGGACAATCGTGCTAATCACAGGCTATTCACTTTTCACTTTTCACCGCCGCTCCCTCCCGCTCGTTGAACTCGTGCCAGGTTATCCGGCCGTATCGGTGCTTAGGCCATAGGTGAGCTTCGCCAGTCCAGGCGTACCATGGGAGTCCCGGAATTGAGTCTGCCGAGACAGAACGCAACGTGGCATGAAGCCCGCGCGTCGCTAGATAATCCGTGACCATTTCTTCGAGCGAAAGAATCTCCGGACCGCCAATATCTTCAGCTCGACCGGTCTGTGTCGATCGCGTCACCTCTAGGAGGCGATGGGCGACCTCTCCGGTCTCAATTGTTTGCAGGCGGACTCCGGCCGGAACCAGAATCTCGTTGTTCGGGCCAGGACCTAGTCTATGAATGAGGCCAGCAACGAAACTATGGAACTGCGTAGCTCGCAATGTTGCGGAAGATAAGGACGAGTCGTTCACCAGCTGTTCGATCTTTCGTTTCACCTTATAGTAAGGGTGGCTAAGTCGATCGACTCCGACGATTGAGATATAAATGAACCGCTGCACCCCTTGTCGAGCCGCCGTTTCGAGAAGTGCCCAGGTGGCTTCTAAATCTTCCGCCGGTTTTGTGGGATTGCTGGCGCAATGGATAACGAAATCCGCTCCATCAGTAGCCTCGGCGATTCCAGTTTGATTGGCTAAATCACCGGGAAATAATTTAGCGCCAGCCGGAACGGTCGCGCTAGCATTCCGGCTCAAAATTCGGGGGACATCCCCGTCTTCAATGAGTTTACGAACCAGCGAGCGCCCTAAGTCTCCGGTTCCACCTGTGACCAGAACGGTTGCCATAGCATTGGATCGCATCTCGGATCGTTCGCGACCGCTTTGGACCCGCGGATTTCAGCGCGTCGGCAGCAAAGCGAAGACGGCTGATCACGTATGGGATTGTCTCAGCTATAAAGATTTTGGTCCTACGGAGCTCGTCATGAGCTCCGCTGAATCAGAAGCTACAAGGGCGGTCTCCTATTTTTCGACTGTCCGATACGCTCCGGCCAAATTCTTCGTCAGAAAGCTCCGCATCAAATCAGCGATCACATCCCCATCTTCCTCTAGAGCGAAATGTCCGGTATCCAGAAGATGTAACTCTGCCTTGGGAAGGTCGCGAAGGTAAGCCGTCGC
>JAFAHI010000010.1 GCA_019237325.1 Verrucomicrobiota bacterium
CTGCTGTGCGCTGTTTCTTTAAGCCACCGACGGGTTGTGCGGAACTAAAAAGGCTACCGATGGGTTGTGTGGAACTAAAAAAGCCACCGACGGGTTGTGCGGAACTAAAAAGGCTACCGATGGGTTGTGTGGAACTAAAAAAGCCACCGATGGGTTGTGCGGAACTAAAAAAGCTACCGATGGGTTGTGTGGAACTAAAAACGCCACCGACGGGTTGTGCGGGACTAAAAAAGCTACCGATGGGTTGTGTGGGACCAAAAACGCCACCGACGGGTTGTGCGGAACTAAAAAGGCCACGGGAGTGTGCGAGATTCCGCTCGAAACGGGGTTAGTAACCGCACTCCCGTTGCTCTCAGCCTTCGGCTGGTTCTGCTGATCCTGCCAGATCCATTCCTGATCCTTATAAAAATGCCGGTGGGTAATATCACCCGTCGGTCCCATTGCGTTTGCCATCTGGGACAGAGCCCCAGCAACAATTATAGCGGAGATTATTGCTTTCATAATAAATCGGAGGTTACAACGCTTTGCGCACCTTGCGTTAAAATTTCAATAATTGCGTTAAGATTTTAACGATTTTCGGGTGAAAAGTGGTCCGGTTTATCGAATCTGCGCCTATTACAGAATTTCTATCTGTTGTTCTGGATCAGGCCCTTGCCAGGTGAAGGCTGGTCCCCCGAAACATCGGGCGGCGATTGTCACGATCTCAGGCCGGAAAGCCTTTCCCGCTTGAGATCCTCCGATCCGGCATTAAGGCTTTGGAATGGGGAAGGGCGTATTCGTTCGGTTCACAAGAAATCGCGGGCTGTCTGGGGGCAGGCGCGTTGAAACTGGCACAAGTGCAAAACCGTCCCCACAGGTAAGGCAACATCGCAGGGGTGCCCACCGCATCGGCCTCGCAAGCGAGGCAACGCTCCACGAGTGTCGCCCGGGTTCGTTCGCCTGGTTCCCGCTCGTTATCGGCGCTATCGGCGCTGCCACTCCCAGCCCGACGCCCTACTCGAAACTGGAGGCGATTACCGATCCGGCGCGGGCGGGCTCGGAACTATCCCTGGTCGAATGGGTCTGCCGCTCGTTCGCGATTACCATCGACGGGCTTAGCGCGTTCCTCAGCCAGGCGCTAGGTCCCTGGAGCCAAAGCGATCTCTTTCTCCAAGTCACCCCAGCAAAACTGATCCTCGGCTTCCTTTCCGCGCTCCTCATCATCGTCCTGTTGCGGATCATCCGCCAAATCCTGAAACGGATCCGCCATAAACCGAGAACCGATGAATCGCAGCGCTACTGGATCGATGGACTTTTGCATGCGTTTCGAAAAGGACTCGGTCTCTTTGCTTGGATAACCGCTCTCTTTCTCTTCGTTGCCCCGCTCCTGCCTCACCTCGCGATTGCTCTGAATAGCCAGGCGCCATTCGAAATAGTCAGCCGGTTAGCCGAGATTGGTTACTTCCTGTCGCTAGTCGTTTTCGCTTACTACGCGGTGCGGCTAGTGGGTGGCTGGCTAAACCAACTAGCCCAACGCCAACCTCGGCGCTGGTATGACCCGACCTTCCCGCTAGTCGGGCAACTGATCTATTACAACTTCCTGCTCATCTCGTTCCAATACTTGATCGAACTGCTACGTTTGCCGGGCAGCGCCGCCGCCATTTCTTCCAAGGTGGTGTCCATCGTTTCCATCCTGGTTAACACCGTGATGCTGATCCAAATGGTGCGGGCGCTTGAAGACATCGCGATGGTCAGGACCGAGCACCGTGGCTATGACACCTACCGCTATCGAGGCCTTCAAACCCGGCTCAGAGTTTTGCGGCAACTGATCATCTTCGTTCTGGTCATCATCTGCGCCGCCACCATCCTGATGAATTTCGATCCGGTACGTCAGATTGGGACCGGATTATTGGCTTCCGCCGGGGTCGCGGGTGTCATCGTCGGTTTAGCCGCTCAAAAATCGTTGTCCACTATCATCGCCGGATTGCAGATCGCGTTGACCAGCCCGATGAAAATCGACGATGTGGTGGTGGTTGATGGTGAGTACGGTCAGATCGAAGAGATCTCGTTGACCTATGTCGTGGTAAGAGCCTGGGACCAACGCCGTCTCATACTGCCGATTACCTATTTTATCGATAAATCTTTTCAGAACTGGACCCGGTCGAGTTCAGAACTACTTGGCACGGTTTTCCTCTATGTCGATTATATGATCCCAATTGACGAGCTTCGCGCCGAAGCCGAACGCCTGGTCTCAGAATCGAGCCTTTGGGATAAACGCGCCTTTGGCGTCCAAGTCACGGATTGGAAAACGGACTCGGTCGAGGTCAGAATTCTGGTAAGCGCCGCCGCCGCCGGCAAGCTGTTCGACCTCCGCTGCGAAGTTCGAGAAAAGCTTTTGGCCTATCTGCAGCAACGCGAACCGAGCGCATTCCCAAGCGTGAGAAACGTGGTCGCGCGTTCCGTCCAACAATCAGACGGGCGCCAGGCGGAGGTTAGTGATCGAAGACAAGAATAGCGACCGCGAATGGACGCGAATGCACACGAATACCAAGCCGTGGAGCGCTGCCTCGCTTGCGAGGCCGATGCGGTCGGAACTTGAAGGTATCCGTATAAACTAACTAACTCGGTTACAGACAACGAGGAGCTGGACCGCTGAGATCAAAATCAACATGCCTGGGGTCAAGTATCGCCAGAATACAGCGCTCCATCGTTCTCTTCAGTGCGTCGTGGACGGCATTAAATCTGAGCTATTCCCTGATCTCTGCGACTATGGGAATGCAACGGAAGTTAGGAAGTTCGAGCGCAACGTCGGCTTTGGGGGTCTGAATCAGGGAGACGGAAAGTAGAGCGAACCCGGTGACGCTACTTCAGCTCCAATCCTCAATCCTTAGGCCTGGTACGCGCCGGAACTCGCCCGTGTTTCTTGTGACTAGAACCAGGTTTCGGGCTCTCGCTTGACCACCGATCAACACATCATACGGACCGATCGGAGTTCCATGCAAAGTGAGCCAAGCCCTCAGTTCACCCGCTTCGCGGGCATCTTCAGAATCAAACTCAATGATCGGAAAACGCAGTTTCTCAATCAACGCGACATTCTGTGCACGGCGTGCACTCTTGAATGCCCCGTAGTAAAGCTCGTGAGCCACAATAGCGGAAATCGCGACGTCACTGGGCTTATACCTACGAAGACGCCGTGCGGGACGTGAATTTCGATCGTTCAATAGAGCGACAACCACGTTGGCGTCCAAGAGATACTTCATTTTCGCCCGAAAAACTCATCTACTCCGGGGTCGTCTTCTGACGCTGGCTGCTCATTAGCCGCCTCCACGAAATCGTCATCCAGTCTCCCGGCCAATGCGTCAAGCCACTGCCAATCGTGCGCCAGAGGTTCAAGGATAATTGCATTTCCGCGCCGCCTAATTCGAACCTGGTCGGAATCGAACCGAAATTCTTTTGGCAATCGGACCGCTTGAGACCGGCCAGACCAGAAAACCTTGGCGATATCCATATGCTATATATGGAAAATATATAGCACGTTGAGTGATTCAAGGCAATTTCTGCGATAGCGAGAGGTAGCGGACGTGGACGAAGGGCGAAGCAAGGCACGCTCGGCAGCGCCCACCGCGTCGGCCTTGCAAGCGAGGCAGCGCTCCACGGTTTCCACCTCTCACTTCTCACCTCTCACTCTGAGAGTGTACCTTGGCCGCAACCTTCAGTCGCAATGCATTCAAGGCGATAAACCCCGTCGCATCCGACTGGTTATAGGCCTGCGTCGGGTCGGCCTCCATGGTCGCGATATCCGGGTTGTAAAGGCTGACCGGGCTCTTGCGGCCGGCTACGATCGTGTTGCCTTTATAGAGTTTAACTCGGACAACTCCGGTCACGCTTTTTTGCGATTCGGTAACCAAGGCTTGGATCGCTTCGCGTTCCGGCGCGAACCAGAATCCGTTGTAAACTAGTTCGGCATACTTCGGACCGAGAGAATCGCGGATATGCATCACTTCCCGATCGAGAGTGATCGATTCCAAATTCCTATGCGCAAAATGTAAGATGGCGCCGCCAGGAGTTTCATAGACGCCTCGGCTTTTCATTCCGACAAATCGGTTTTCGACCATGTCCACCCGCCCGATTCCGTTGCGGCCTCCTAACTGGTTCAGAACCTTCATGACCCACAGTGGAGAAAGTTTGGCCCGATTTTCTTTTGTCTTGGTAACGGCTCCTTTGAACCCGAGACTACCCAAGATCGTATCGATTTGCTCATGACCAAGCGCCTGGCAGACACCAGCTTCGAACTCTAGCTCAACAAATTCCGGTGTGTCCGCTGCGTCCTCGGGATCGACGCTCAACTTATACATGTCCTTCAGCTCCGGCGCGCTGGCGTCAGTCCACGGATCTTCGAGTATGCCGCTCTCGAAACTGATATGGAGAAGGTTTCGATCCATCGAGTACGGTTTCTTCGCTGTAGCCGCGACCGGGATGCCCTGATTTTCAGCCCATCGAATCATTTCTGAACGACCGGGGAATATTTCTCGAAACTCAGCCAGCCGCCAAGGGGCGATTACCTGGATATCAGGCGCCAATGCAGCAGCCGTCAATTCGAACCGGACCTGATCGTTACCTTTACCGGTGGCGCCATGAGCAATCGCCTGGGCGCCTTCCGCCCGGGCGATCTCAACCATCCGCTTAGCGATTAACGGCCGCGCGATACTGGTTCCAAGATAATATTGGTTCTCATACAGAGCCGACGCCTGGAACATCGGAAAAATAAAGTCGCGCGCGAACTCCTCCTGCAGATCATCGATATAACATTTCGATGCGCCGGTCTTGAGCGCCTTTTCTTCCAGTCCCTCCAGTTCTTCCTCCTGCCCGATATCAGCGCAAAAGGCGATAACCTCAGCCGAATAAGTCTCCTTGATCCATTTGAGAATAACCGAGGTATCAAGCCCTCCTGAGTAGGCAACGACGATTTTCATGACGGCTCATGAATACACGGACCTGTGAGTGTCGTCGAGGGCCATAATAATCGCGCTTTTCGCGATTTAATCGTGCTCGTGCTCGTCCTCGTGCTCGATTTCCGGAGTCGTGTGCCATCAACAGCTCTCTTTCGCCCACGATCTTCGTGCGTAGGTCATAGATCGTCGGTATCGTCGCGATCCGTATCCTCCCGGACCCGGAATTCATCGGCATCAAACCGTTGGACCAGCCGCGTCAGCATCGCGACGACCCTAGCCAACATCTCCTTGCCACCCTGAATACGATCGTTTGTCGCAACCCGCTTTGCGACCGAAGCGTCCAAGCCCGCGGCGCACTCTAAAGCGGAACCGCGGGCATCATCGAAGAACTTAGCCCTCTGCCGGCCTTGTCGCTTTCCATTACCCTCCGCAGTATTAAACAGCGCCGACATGCTCGCCCTGTCGAGCTGATCGACGACTCGCGTCGTTGGACAGCCGGGTACTCCGAAATTTCCGCCAGAAAGTCAGTTAACCACCGGATAAACTCAAGCTCTACGCCGTAAACATCCAATTTTTCATGATCGAACATGTGATCCATTTCTACTTCAAAACGTTCCATAACTCTGTATGTCAATATGAGCACACGAAAGAAAGCGGGTTCTACTAGATTTCCCGATTAAGGTCCAAAATCGAGGTCGAACGCACCTAGAAATAGACGTCGCCGGTCCTTAAAACGCCTTCAATCGAGCACGAGGACGAGCACGAGCACGAGGACGATTAATAAGGCTCACGCCTCACTTCGGCTTCGTGATGTGCGGTTCCTTCAGATAGATCGGTTCACCGAGACCCGCATAACTCTCATCCCGGCCCAGCAAATACCGGGCATGTGGGAACAAGACTTCGATATCAGGTAGTTCTGTTACCGGTGAGGTCGCGAAAATCCGCTTTGGATTCGCCTTCGAGATCTCGGCCCCAAGCTCCGCTCTGGGAATCAAACGAGGTAACTCCGAGAGCATGCCCGCCCGGATTTCAGCTAGAAAGAAAGTGCCTCGCCGGGCGTCACCTATTACCAGATAATTCTCCTCGGCATAACCGAGCACCGATGGACAGCCAAAGGTCCGGCAACCGAGCGCTAACTTCATACCCAGCGCGGTTGCAACTGCGACTCGCAGCCCGGTGTATGAGCCGGGGCCTATCCCCACCACGATCTCATCCAATCGATCGATCCCCTTAATGGTTGCGTCAGCTAAACTCGCGAGTTCCGCGGAACCTTGGAAGGATTTCTCCAGCACAAGCGATCGGTCCCGAGCCAAAACGATGCTGCCTATCGGGCCGGAATTTTCTATGATTAACCGGGTCACCAGCAAATCAGTCGTTCATTGTTTTCTGCAATCGACAGCGTCACCCAAATCGCCGCGCCCGGAATTCGCTCAGGAAACCGGTTGGCCCATTCAACGGCGCAAATACCTGGCCGGCTCAAATATTCGTCGAAGCCGATTTCATCAAGTTCATCTTCGGAACTGAGTCGGTAGAAATCCATGTGATAGAGCGGTAACCGTCCACCTCGGTATTCGTGAATTAACGTAAAGGTTGGACTGGTAACCACCGCCGTCGAACCGAGACCGGCGGCTAGCCCTTTTACAAACTCTGTCTTACCGGCACCAAGATCGCCGACCAAGGCCACGACCTTTCCTACCTCGAGGCCGGACACGAATTCCATCGCCACCGCCCGCGTCGCTTCCGCATTAGTGGCAACCCGTTTCATGTCGCCCGAAAGTGGTCGTACCCAGGTTTATTCAGCGGATCCCCGTTTTGCTCGGTTAAGCGGCCGATCCGCGTCAGCGGTAGCTCCGGGAATGTTTTCTTCCAGTCTTGTTCGAGTCTGGCGCCGTCCTCGTCGTTCACTGCGAACAATAATTCGTAATCCTCGCCATCGGTTAACGCTTGTTCCGCGGAACAGCCCGCATTTTTTGGTAACGCTGAAAGATCGATCTCGAATCCCGTTCCACTCGCTTTAGCCAGTCGGGGAAGGTCGCTCCCTAGCCCGTCGCTCAAATCAATCATCGCATGTAGCCTAAAGTTCTGAGTGAGCCAGCGAGACTCGGCTAACCTCGGCTCGAAACTCAGATGCTTCCCTCGCAAAGAACCTCCCAATCTGCCCGTGACATAAAGCTGGTCACCGATCTTTCCTCCGGATCGGACCACTAACCTTTCTTTCTCGACTTTACCGGTTAGCGCCACTGAAATGAATACCGGCCCAGGAGACCGGGAGGTTTCGCCGCCAACGAGGTTAAGCCCGTATTTGGCCGCAGCTTGGTTCAGGCCGGCGTAAAGATCAGTCAGCCACGCCAGTTCCCGATCCGGTGAGATCGCCACCGTGATCACTGCGTCGAGAGGATCTCCTCCCATCGCCGCAATATCGCTGATCCCCCGGCAAAGCGCCTTCCAGCCAATGGCCCGCGCCGGCGTCTCCGGCAAAAAATGGATCCCTTCGACGACACAATCCGTTTTTAAGAGTTGCAGATTTTGGCCAAAATGGACCAGTGCGCAATCGTCACCCGGGCCAATTTCCACTCGTCCATCGAATCGAAGTTCGCGCGTTATCGCTTCGACAACGGCGTCCTCGCCGATTTCTTTCAGTTTCATTTCTGCCCCAACAGAACCAGGATCAGACTAAACGCGTTGAACAAAGCGTGCATGGTCATCGGCACCAACAAAGTACCGCTCAGCTCGTACGCTAGAGCGAACACCGACGCCAACACTAAAAGAGGAAAAAAACTCGGCAGATTCAGATGGATCATTGCAAAGAGTAAACCGGATAGAACCAAGGCAGGTATGGCTCCAAAGTAACGCTTGATAACAGCGTACAGATATCCGCGGAACGCCAGTTCTTCTGCAACTGGCGCAATGACTACCGCTAATAGGATAATCGGAACCCGCTGCGCGACCGTCGAAGAATTCTCAAAAATCTGGATTACCTCTTGGGCATCCTTGGTCGCGTTTACCTTTAACAGGGCAGACGCGATGAGATCGACGGCAAAAACCATGGGCAAAGCGGAGATTAAAAGGGCGATCCCCAGCAACAAAGCCCTACCTACCGGCATTCGATCCACCCCAAACACGTTCCCGAGCTTGAACCCCCGAAACCAAAGCGAAAACAGAATGGGCCCCAGAATCAC
>JAFAHI010000105.1 GCA_019237325.1 Verrucomicrobiota bacterium
TCGACAGAATGGAGGTCCGGACTGTGATCCGCGCCTTTTGTACGGCGCACACGTGCAGGGAGTAGACCCGCCCGGGGAAGTCGCTCGGCATGGAGGCAGGCTCTTGTTCGCCTGCGTCCTTTGCTCGCGCAAATAACTGTTCCATCCCGTCGTTCGTCATTTTTCTAATCGCTGGACTGCCGCCGCGAGTTTTTGGCGTGCTCGGAAAGCGGTCACCTTAACTTTTGACGGGGTCCAGCCGGTAAGGTCACAGATTTCTGCGATGGATTTTTCTTCTAAATGTAGCCAGGTGACAACGGCGCGCTCATCGGGTTTGAGGCCTTGCATCAAACGCTCCAGCAACTCTTTAGCCTCTTCCGGCGACCGTTCTGTAGGCAGAATCGCTGAGTTTTTCAAATTGTCGAGAATGGCCTGCTGTTCTTCGCTGAAATCGGACCAGCGAAATTCGGGTCGAACCTTTTGTTTTCTGAGTTGGTCGATGCAGGTATTGACGGCGATTCGCGATACCCAGTGCTCGAAGGGCATATCCGCGCGGAACTGGTGCAGGCGCGAAAAGATCTTAAGGAAGACATCCTGGCAAAGGTCTTCTTCCAGCTCGCGCCGGGGAAGGTGGTTTCGAACGATGCGGATCACGATTGGATAGGTGAATTCGATCAGCTGTTTAGCTGCTGATTCATCATTCTTCCTCGCTCGCGCAATTAGGCTGAGAAGAGCGTCATCTGCCATTCAACGCGTTGATTCCATCGGCGCTGTCTCCGCCAGTTGCGCATGTGTCTTTATGAACGCAACGTGTTAACATCGCAACCATAAACCCATGAAGCGCTCTCGGGCGCAGCTTGTGGCGACCACACGTCTTTGGACGGTTCAACCAGCAAAATCATCAATCAAAAATTATGTCCTTCCTCAAAGAATTCAGGGACTTTGCCATGAGAGGGTCCGTAATTGACCTCGCCATCGGTGTTATTATCGGTGCAGCGTTCGGAAAGATTGTAAATGCGCTTGTTAACAACGTGATTATGCCGCCAATCGGTTTGCTTTTGGGGCGGGTAGACTTCTCGAGCCTGTTTTTGAATCTATCGGGTCAACCGGCTGCTTCTTTGAAGGAGGCTACGGATAAAGGGTTACCGGTGTTGGCTTACGGAGTATTTGTTAACACGGTTATCGAATTCCTGATCATCGCCTTCGTGCTATTCGTGGTGATCAAGCAGATTAACCGGTTCCAGGCGCCGCCCCCCGCGCCTAAAGCCCCCGAGCCGACCGCTGAGGAGAAACTCCTTGGAGAGATTCGGGATATCTTAAAGAGTCAGGGGACTACTAAAGCGTGAGAGGTGAGAGGTGAGAGGTGAGAGGTGAGAGGTGAGAGGCCGCGACTGGTAGGGCGAAAAACTCGGCGCGCGTCTGATGCGGCTAACTGTATGTACTCCGCCCGCGCCGGTTTTGAGCCGTTCCGTTAGGCTTCACCCGGGGTGCGTGTATGCCCTTGAAGGTTCGGACTCAGAGCAGGTCAGACGACCTGCCGATTGAATCCTTCGGCGCGAGTGAATTTCGCCAAGCGTTT
This sequence comes from Verrucomicrobiota bacterium, assembly GCA_019237325.1. Classification (GTDB taxonomy): domain Bacteria; phylum Verrucomicrobiota; class Verrucomicrobiia; order Chthoniobacterales; family JAFAMB01; genus JAFAVN01. The sequence goes on from JAFAHI010000105.1 coordinate 1,559, forward strand.
CGCGAAGCAGAGCTCCCGGGACGGCTCAAAACCGGCGCGATTTGCCCATAAACCCAACAGCATGCTGTACGCGCCGAGTTTTTCGCCCTACCGCCGTCAGCTCCTATCTCAGCAGCTCCGTTATCACCAGGATTACAACTAATACCAGGATGAAGCTACGGAGCAGCCACCTGGGGCGTTCAGGTCCGGAAAGCGCAACCCAGGCTACCACAGCCAAAATGAGACCAATTAGCGTCCAGGAGAGCATCGTGCCAAGAAAAGGTGTGTCCGTTTCGAAGGCTAAAAGCGCTAAAAGCGTGCCAATCCTTCCGTCATGCGTAATTAGCTGCCTGTGAGGGCATTACGACCTATTGTTCCGTTCGGCTGCTGAGACGAGCTTGCAACTGGCTAAGGTCGCGTTGCATCCTGCCGGATTTTCAATGCGTTCGACATGAACTGGGCACTCAATTCATGCTGAAATTATCTAAGCTAACTCCAGAAATTTGAAATAAATTGGGGTTGGCTGAGACTCTTCTTCCATAGATGAATCCGCTGTTTCCGATTCGAAAACTCGAGGCCAATTGCGCGAGCGTGCCGCGATATCGCGCGAGCTTAGCGTCACGGTCGGCTTCATTAGGCCTCGCGATTGCAGTGCTAATGGCCGGCACGGTCATGCCTGGGCGGGCGCAAGTGGTCGATGGTCGTCAATTAGTGAAGGCGCAGTTGGTCGCCGATACTCAGCATATTGAACCCGGCCGGAAGTTCCGCCTCGGCGTGTTGTACACCATCGTACCGAAGTGGCACATTTATTGGAAATATGCCGGCGACGCTGGGATTCCAACCCAGATCGAGTGGCAATTACCTCCGGGATTCCAGGCCGGCCCATTACAATGGCCGCTGCCGACTCGAGACCAGGAGCCAGGTGGGCTTGAGGTATTCGACTATAGCAACGAGGTGCTGCTCTTTACCGAGGTGCAAGCCCCTGAGCAGTTGCCCTCCGGGCCGATTGAGCTTGCGGCTAAATCTAATTGGCTGGTTTGCGAGCAGCAGTGTGTTCCCGGCAACGCCCAGCTCTCATTGAAGTTGAATGATGGGGGACAAGGTCCTGCGAACCAGGATATTTTCACCAAATACTCTGCTTCCGTTCCGAAAACCGGTTCGCCGCCGGCCGGATACTCGGTCTCCATGAAGCCGTCCGGTAGCCAGATGGTGGTTGAGTTTGCTGGTGTGCCTCAGGGTAGCAAGCTCGATTTTTTCCCGGTGCCGCCAGAAAATGTTGTGTTGAACCACGGGAAACAGGCTGGAAATAGCGTTGTGCTCTCGGTCGATGGCGGAGCTGCCCTGGACCGCTTGAAAGGGGTTGCAGTGATCCAGGCCAATGGGAAGACCGATGCCTTTGATGTCGAGTTGCAACCGGGCGGGCAAGCGGCCGCAACTGGCAATGGCGCGAGCGCGGATCTGCTTGGTGTGCTGCAGGCAGTAGCATTCGCGCTGATTGGAGGACTCATACTAAATGTGATGCCGTGCGTATTGCCGGTCATCTCGCTTAAGATTTTCGGCTTTGTCAGCGAGGCGGGCGAACGGCCCGATAAGGCGTTTAAATTGGCGTTGGTTTTCTCGGCCGGTATCCTTGGCTGTTTCGCGATCCTAGCCGCCATCGTCACTTTCTTTCGAGCTATTGGCGCGCAGGTCGGCTGGGGATTCCAGTTCCAAGACTATCGGTTCGTGTTGGCGATTGCCTGTTTGGTATTTGCGTTTGCCCTGAACCTATTCGGCGTTTTTGAGCTTACAGTATCGGCTCGAGCAACGGGTGGACTGGCGAAGTTGGCGGCGGGTGGAGGATACGGCGGAGCTTTTTTCCAAGGAGCGTTTGCTACGATCCTGGCAACCCCTTGTACTGCTCCTTTCCTGGGCACCGCTTCCGCGTTTGCTTTTACCCAGCCTGCGTGGGCGACATTCCTGATCTTTTTCTCGATCGGTATCGGCATGGCGCTGCCGTACCTGTTGTTAGCCATACAGCCGAAGTGGCTCCGTTACCTTCCTAAGCCGGGTCAATGGATGATCCGGCTTAAACAGCTGCTTGGGTTCTTACTTTTGGCGACCCTGCTTTGGCTCAGCTGGATCGTTGGCCGGCTTCGCGGTGTGGACGGGATGGTCGAACTGGGAGGGTTGCTGTTGATCATTGGGCTTTTAGCGTGGATCAAAGGATCGTTTTGGACACCGGTATCCCCGGTGCGTTCGCGAGTTCTAGCGGCTATGTCGATGGTCGCCGTGTTAGTAGTCGCTATCGGGAGCTACCTCTTTGTTACCGCACCTAGTCAGCTTTCCTGGCAAGCATTCAGCCAACAATCGCTGGACAAAGCACTGCAATCCGGGCGACCGGTCTTTGTCGATTTTACGGCCGATTGGTGCATCACCTGTAAAGCAAATGAGCGATTCGCGCTCGATACCTCGGCGGTACGGCAGGCCTTCGCTCAAAATCAAGTCGTAGTCTTGCGAGCGGACTGGACCCACGGTGATCCGGAGATCACGCAAGTTCTCAAGGAACATGGCCGGGCGGGGGTTCCCATGTATCTGTTTTATCCGGGCGGCAAAGATCGTCCACCCGTGGTTCTTCCCGAGCTGATCAGCTCTCAGACGGTACTGGATGCCATGAAGACCGGCTCCCAGACAGTTGCCGACGCCAGGAAGGCAAGTTGAGAAAATTGCTCAGATTTATATCGTACCACTCACCTTCGTGACCTGTGAATTCGTGACCTGTAACTGATAATATGAGAATTCGAAATATCTGTCTCGTTTTCGGAGTTCTAGCCCTGAGCGCTGGAGCTGCTCTCGCCGGAGTTGAGATCGGGCAATCCGCTCCCAACTTCAGCCTACCTGATACCAATGGACAAACCCACCAGCTTTCCCAGTACAAAGGGAAGTGGGTCGTGCTTGAATGGTATCAACCTGATTGTCCTTTTGTCAGGAAACATTACGGATCCGGCAATACGCAGGCTCTCCAGAAAGAGTTCACTGCCAAAGGAGTGGTCTGGCTATCGATCGACTCATCAGCACCAGGACAAGAAGGGAATTATCCTGCGGACAAACTGAATCAGATCGCGTCTACTCAAGGCGCGGCTCGCACCGCGCTGCTTTTGGACCCGGACGGGAAAGTCGGACACGCGTATGGGGCGAAGACCACACCCGATATGTATATCATAAACCCCGAAGGAAAGTTGGTTTACGAAGGCGCAATTGATAGCAAACCCACTACGGTGGTTGCCGATCTTAAGACCGCGACGAATTATGTGAAGGTCGCTCTTGATGACTCGATGACTGGCAAAAGCGTATCCCAGACGGTGACACGGCCCTACGGTTGTAGCGTCAAATACGCGCAATAACAGCGTAATGTACGGGGTGGTATTCGAAGTGAGTGGGAGTATCACCCGTACGACAGACATGAGTTCCGGTTCATCCGGGATTCGATTTGGGCGTGCCGCCCGCGGCAATCTGCTCTCGCAATCCCGGACGAGCAGGAGCTCGCCCCTTCCGGCTGTGTCATGCATACATCCCGGGAGCGTTGGGGGAGCGAAGTCTTAATAGAAGCTTCTTTTTGGTTGACAGTTGTAAAGAATCGGCTTTCATGGGCGGTTTGCGCGTTGTCTGTCCGAGCTTTGCGCGAGGGGCGCGATGTGCTAACGTCACTTGTCTTTTAGCCTATGGCAGAACAAGATCCTAGATCCCCGAAACAGGATAAGAATTCTCGGAATTTCGGGAACGATAATAACAACTTCAATTGGCGCGGTGTCCTGCTCGTTGCCTGTGCGATCGCTTTGTTGGGAGGCTTCTTCTTCTCTCGCAGCGGTGCTTACGGAAACGTTGAAGACATTCCCTACACGGATTTCCAGCAATACCTCGACGAGGGCCGAATTAGCAAAGACGAACCTTTGCAGCTCGTAGTGACGGAAGGGAAACCGACGCAAATTCTACGTGGTGCCTTCGATAAGGAACACCGGCCAGGAGCCGGTTCCACGGCGCCGGACCATTTCAAAACCACGGTCTTTTTAGAGTTCAATAAAGACCTCAAATCCGAACTGGAAGCCAAGGGATACAAGGTCGATATCCGGGCGGATTCCGACGTGATGTTCACGGCGCTGATGCAAATCGCGCCCATCGTGTTCATCATGGTCATCCTTTACTTTTTCTTTCGCCAGCAAATCCGAAATGCTGGGCGTGGCGCCTTGTCTTTTGGCAAGAGCAAAGCCCGAATGCTGGCTCGGGACCGCAACCGGGTGACGTTCAAGGACGTTGCTGGGGTTGAGGAGGCCAAAGAAGAAGTTCAGGAAATTGTGGACTTTCTGAAAGACCCGAAAAAATTCCAGAAGCTGGGTGGGCGGATTCCGAAAGGAGTTTTGATGGTTGGCCCTCCCGGTACCGGAAAGACCCTGTTAGCGCGAGCTATCGCCGGTGAAGCTGATGTGCCATTCTTTAGCATCAGCGGCTCCGATTTCGTGGAAATGTTTGTTGGGGTGGGTGCTTCCCGAGTTCGAGATATGTTCGAACAGGGCAAGAAATCAGCGCCGTGCATTATCTTTATCGACGAGATCGACGCGGTGGGCCGGCATCGTGGCCACGGCTTGGGCGGTGGGCATGATGAACGGGAGCAGACGCTGAATGCGTTGCTGGTCGAGATGGATGGATTCGATACCCAAGAAGGCGTAATTATTATCGCTGCTACGAACCGGCCTGATGTGTTGGATCCAGCCCTCCTCCGTCCTGGCCGCTTTGACCGTCAGATCACGGT
>JAFAHI010000353.1 GCA_019237325.1 Verrucomicrobiota bacterium
AGCAACCAGCAACCAGTAACGAGCAACTGCTTACCGCTTGATTACCAGGAGATCCAGCGCTCCCGGCTGATTGTGAACGACGGTCGATGTCGGGGTTATTGGGAACACCTTGCTGTCAATATGTGTCGGGGCGTCGACCTCGCGGAACAATATGCGTCGGCACCGGCTCGTGTGAATCGGCGGTTCTAGGTTAACTCCGTCCCGAAGATCTCGGAGATAATCTCGAAATTCTCTCCGCTGATCCATATCGATCCATACCACTTCAAAGGCGCCATCGGATGGATCAACATTCGGAATCAAGTTCAAGTTAGGGCCGATGAGACCCATGTTGGCGACTTCAATAAAAAGGAATTTTCCGGTCAGAATTTTATCGTCGAGCACCAGTTCGCACGTTGATTCCGGGTAATCTTTGGCCAACGATCGCAAGTATTTCACGGCGCCGGACAATCTTTGTGTCGGCGTTAGGCGGCCTCGCGAATTCTTTCTCTTCTCTCGCTTGCGCATCTCTATCATGAGCTGCGCCAGCAAACCGATACCGACGGATTCGATGAAAACCTGTTGTCCCAGGGGCATGGTGACGGTGCCGAGATCGACCTTTCTGATGCCGGCCGAATCGAGATTAGCCGCGATGACTTCGACCGGATCAGTCTGCCCCAAGGTTTTCGCACAATTATTGGCCGTACCCAGCGGAAGTATACAAAATGGAATATCGCGTGCCGCCAACCATGGAGCCAGCCGGCTAACGGTGCCGTCGCCGCCGGCGATGACCGCTCGATCGATGTGGTTTCTGAATACTGCCTCCCAACCCCGGTGTTGGGTTGTCACGTACCGCACATCGTGCCCTGCCTCAGCAAAAAGCCGGATGAGCCGGTTAGCGTCAAGAGCGCGTTCGCCGGCGCCGGGATTGTGAAATAGCGCGACCTTCATGGTTGGAAACGAACGAGAAACAGTCGGGAGCGAGCGCGGACGTGGCCGCGGATCCCCTGGTCCATCCCCGGCTACTGGGGCTCGTTCCTGCTGGCTAACACTCGCACTCGTTCATTGATTTTACTTCGCATTCGATGATAAAATCGGACTCTCTGCATTACAGCAGAAATCCAATGGGCTCCGATTGTGCGAATCCCGGTTATTATGCAACTCGAAACCCTTCAAGATCTCTATGTTCACGAATTGAAAGACCTCTACAGCGCTGAAAAACAGTTGATCCGAGCGCTACCCAAAATGGCAAAAGCTGCCAAGAATGACAAACTCGCGGCAGGCTTTGAAGAACACTTAGAACAAACCAAGGAACATGCTGCTCGCATCGAGCGTATCCTGTCCCATCACAAGAAATCAACGCGTGGATCCCGCTGTAAGGGAATGGAAGGGATAATCGCGGAAGGCGCGGAGATGGTGGAGGAAGAAGCCGATCCTGAGGTCAAGGACGCCGGGTTGATCTCGGCCGCGCAGCGCGTGGAGCATTATGAGATCGCAGGCTACGGTACTGCCCGCACCTACGCTGAAATGCTCGGCGATAACGAGGGCGCGAAACTGCTTCAGAGCACATTAGGGGAAGAGGAAGAGACCGACCAAAAACTGACTAAGTTGGCCAAGTCCTTTATTAACATTGCCGCCGCCCGCTAGTACGGTGATTGGAGATCGGTGGCGCAGCCATTGCTCGACGTAGTCAACGTCTAAAGCCCCATTAACGGTGTTTTCAAGGAGAATCGTTTTTGTCGGAAGAAAACGACTTAGAAAAGACAGCTAGCCTGCCGGCGACATCGATAGTGCGCAGATCTCTCGACGGAGGAGAGGAATTGATCTATGTGATCGTGGCAGGTCTGCTGCTGATCGCCGCGGCGGCTGCCTGTGTCTACGCGATTTTTAGTGCTATTCGCCAGCTCGTGGCCGGCAGCCAGTTGGAAGCGATCTTTTCTCTGCTCAACGATCTGCTGTTGGTGTTGATCATCATGGAGGTGTTACGCACCGTTGCCAGATTTATCCGTAAACGGGAACTGAATGTCGATGTTCAGGATGTTGTTCCCTTTTTGGTGATAGCCACTATTTCTGGCGCTCGACGAATCCTAGCGATCGGAGCAAACCTATCGTTAAACGAGGTACAGCATAGTCAAAGTAATGGGTCTAACCTGGGATCGACGGCGGGATGGGATCGGTTTGATCAGGCAATGATTGAGCTGGGCGTCAACACGGGCCTAATCATCGTGATCACCGTTGCTCTCTTAGTTATTCATCGTTACACGCTCGGCCGTTTTCAGCGAAACGAAGAGGATTAGGCCGGTGGGCGTTTGTGCGTTTGCCAAGGAAGCTAGCTCCGTTGGGAGCGGCATATATGGGTTTGGCTCGGCCATCGCGGTCAATCGTCTAAACATCTCCAACGACAAACGAGGGCATCGCTCGTTTTACGGAGGCCGACCCATCTTCCGTGGCTGTTCGGTGAAAACTAGATGCCGCTCCTACGGAGCTAACCATAATCCAGATATCGATAAGCTATGAATATTTCGCTCCGACAGAGCTGCCCGCTGACAAACGCCGACCGCCGACCGCCAAACGCCCATCCGACTACTCTTCCGCTCGCGAACCAAATCGGGTTCTGCTGTCTAGTTCGAATGAAAGACTCCTGGCCATACTGCTCGCTATGGCAAGCAACCCAGCTTGCTGCGTATCAGACCTGTCCAGAGGAGGAGAATATGAACCATGATTTGACCAGTGTTAAGATTGCTGCCTTGGTAGCAACCGGTTTCGAGCAAGACCACCTTCTCGACGCCCAAGAATTTTTGCATCGAGCTGGCGCGACGGTTACAACGGTGTCAGTCGGCACGGACAAGCTCCGGGAAGCGGGTAAAGCCGGCAAACCATTGGCCAATATTGCTGTAGACGATGCTGATGAGACAGGTTTTGACGCGTTGCTTTTGCCAGGCGGGAAGGCAAGTGCGGACAACCTTTCTCGAAACCCGGCAGCGATCGAGTTTGTCCGCTCGTTCCTGGCTGCTTCGAAGCCGATTGGCGCGATCACTGACGGAGTCAAGGTTCTCGTTGCGGCTGATGGAGTGGCTGGGCTCCGGGTAGCCGCGGATCCCGTTTTACGAGGTGCGATTGAAAATGTAGGGGGTGTATGGACCGAGAAACCCGTGGCGTACGATCGTTATCTTGTCACCGCGGCGCATATCCAAGCGATTGAGTGTTTCTGTGACGCCTTCGCTCAGAATTGTAGGGAGCTTAAGAGCGGCTCTGGATCAAGCCTCCGTACCGACTAAAAGTATCTGCATTTCTTTCTACAAAACTGCAGCGAAGCCAAAACGCGAGCCTCGCCTGACGCCGAATGCCGAACGTCCCGGATCCCTGATGGCTTATTCAGGGAAAACCCTTACATCTGTAACCTGTGATTGGAACGGAGGTGAGCTGCCTAGGCCGCGATATCTTTGTTACTAACCGATCCGCTTAAGATAGTTAGTTTTCGTTTAACTGGACGGCCAGGCTTGCCCTATTAGCAGCTTTGCATCTAAAATTACTAGTAAATCCCTCTTGACGCCTCGTTGGCCTGTGGGAACGATTTTGTTTGCCAGCCTATGCCGAAAGTTAACTCCCGGTTGACGATGCTCGAGAAAGTTCCGACCGGTATAAACGGACTCGACGAGATTACCGGCGGCGGCTTGCCCGCTGGACGACCAACGCTGGTTTGTGGCGCTGCGGGTTGCGGGAAATCCCTTTTTGCGCTCGAATTTCTGATTCGAGGTGCTACCAAACACGATCAACCCGGCGTGCTGATGACGTTCGAAGAAAGCGTTGATGACATTCGGAAAAACGTCGCCTCGCTTGGATTCGATATTGACGCTCTGATCGCACAAAAAAGATTGATCATCGATTTCGTCAGGATCGAACGTGGGGAAATAGAAGAACAAGGCGAGTATGATTTGGAGGGTCTTTTCATCCGCCTTGCTCACTCCATCGCGCTGGTCGGCGCAAAACGCGTGGTTCTCGATACCATCGAGGCCCTCTTTGCCGGATTATCGAATCAAGCGATTCTGCGGTCCGAACTTCGCCGCCTGTTCGGCTGGTTGAAGCAGCGCGGGATGACGACGATCATCACCGGCGAACGTGCCGGTGATCAGTTGACTCGGCAGGGTCTGGAAGAATTTATATCGGACTGTGTCATTCTCCTTGATCACCGGGTCATAGGACAGATTTCGACTCGCAGGCTGAGGGTAGTCAAGTACCGGGGCTCAACCCATGGCACCAACGAGTACCCGTTTTTAATCGATGAGAGTGGTATTTCGATTCTGCCAGTCACCTCCTCTGGTTTGGAGTACGAGGTGTCAGCGGAACGAGTATCCACGGGTGTCGGTGGCCTCGACGAAATGCTGGGCGGCCTTGGTTACTATCGCGGTAGCACTGTCCTATTGAGCGGAACGGCTGGGACCGGGAAGACCAGTATGGCAGCACACTTGGCCCAAGCGACTTGTGCTCGTGGTGAGCGTTGTCTGTTTTTTTCTTTCGAAGAATCAGCATCCCAGATTCTCCGCAACATGCGAACGATCGGTATCGATCTGCAGCCGTTCGTTCGCAAAGAGCTTCTTCGTATCCATTCGGCCCGTCCGACGGTTTACGGCTTGGAAATGCATCTTGCGCGGATGCATAAGCTGATCGGCCAATTCCGACCGACCGTAGTAATTGTGGATCCGGTTTCAAACCTGCGAAGCGCGGGCACGAACGAAGAAACCGCCACGCTTTTTGTGAGGTTGGTCGATTTCTTGCGAAGGAATGGAATCCTTGGGTTCCTGGTCAGTCTGACTAGCTGGGCGGGCACCTCGGAGACGACCGGGGACTCTATTAGCTCGATGGTGGATACTTGGTTGCTGCTTAGAGACATCGAATTGAGCGGCGAGCGGAATAAGGTGCTGTACGTCCGTAAGTCGAGAGGGATGAACCATTCGAATCAGGTCCGCGAATTCCATATCACCTCGAAGGGAGTAAAATTGGTGGAGGCCTACCTGGGACCGGGTGGCGTCCTTACTGGAGCTGCGCGCCTCGCGCAGGAAACACGCGAAGTCGCCGAGGCTGAGAGATTGAAACAAGAAATGGAGCGACGAGAACTCGCGTTGACGCATCGCCGAAAGGCAATGGAGGCTCAAATCGAAGCCCTCCGGGCGGCATTTGACGCGGAGGCAGAAGAACTTAGAAGGACGGCTGCGAATGGAAGAGACCGTTTGGGGCAGCTTGAAATCGATCGAGAAGCGATGGCTCGTAGTCGTCGCGTCACGGAGCGATCAAAAAAGAATAATCATAGATGAAGGCAACCACGCCGAAAAAGCATGGAATCGAGATAGCTCATTCGGACGCCCCTGATCCTGGCGCGGGGTGGAATCTTCGCCTTTATGTGGCTGGGCAAACTCCGAAATCGCTAACTGCCTTTGCAAATCTGAAGCGTATTTGCGAGGAACATTTGGCCGGGCGTTATCAAATCGAGGTGATCGATCTTTTGAAACAGCCGGAGCTGGCTCAGATGGATCAGATCATCGCTCTTCCGACTTTGGTCCGCCGATTGCCGGAGCCCATCAAACGGATCGTAGGAGATCTATCAAATTCTGAACGCATAGTCGTTGGAATGAACCTGGAAAAGCGTCCGGGACCTAGCTAGAAAAATAGTCGTAACCGGAATAGAAACCCAATCGGATGCATGGAGGTCATAGCGAGCCAGTAGATTCAATGCCGGAGTTCGAAGAGTTGTTGCAGGAAGCGGCTCATCGGGTCCAATATGTGTTGCGGCTCTACGTCACTGGCGCTACCGATCGCTCGACCAGGGCAATTACCAATACCCGATGGATTTGCGAACACTATCTTAAGGGGCGCTACGATCTACGGGTAGTTGATATCTATCAACAGCCTTTGCTAGCTAAGACCTACCAGATCATTGCCGCTCCGACCCTGGTCAAGAGTGAGCCGCTGCCGCCAAAACGTCTGGTGGGCGATTTTTCTGATCGCGAACGCCTTGTCGCCGGCCTGGGGATTCCGCGAGAGAGAGAAGACGGAAGGAGAAACACCTGATGCATAACGACACTCGAGGGCAACCGCAGAGCGGTGGGGCCAGTTCTTCCGGGCGCTGGGTTAGCGAAGATGAATTGGGCTTGCTGCATGCCAGTCTGCAAGAGGCACAGGAGACGCTGAATGCCATCCGCAACGGAGAAGTGGATGCGATCGTTGCGAACGGGAATCGCATCTACAGTTTGACCGGGGCCGAACATCCGTACCGAGTTTATGTAGAGCAGATGCAGGAGGGTGCCGTAACCGTCGCCTCTGACGGGCTCATCTTGTATTGCAATCAAAGGTTCTCAGATATGGTCGGGGGGCGGCTGGAGAGCGTGATCAGTTCGGTTATCTGCTCCTATCTTTCCGCAGAGAGCTGGGAAAAGATTTCCGCGGTCGTCCGCGGCGTCGAATCCGTGGTGAAGCACGAGAGTGTCCTTCACGGCCTAAGCGGCGAGGGAATCCCAGTCAACTTTACTGCCAGCAGATTGTCCCTGTCAGATCAGAACGTGATTTGCTTGGTGGTTACCGACCTGACTTTGCAAAAATCGGATCAAGAACTTCGCTTGGCCAAAGAAGTCGCCGAACGGGCGAATTTGGCCAAAGACGAATTCCTCGCTACGCTGAGCCATGAGCTTCGCACGCCTTTAACTCCTGCCCTGATGGCAGTCTCGGCTTTGCAGCAGCACAAAACCCTTTCACCACGCGCGCAAGCGGATCTAGCGATGATCCGCCGAAATATCATGCTGGAGACATGTCTGATCGACGATTTGTTGGATCTGACCCGGATCAGCCACAACAAGCTCGAGATCTTAAAAGTGCCGCTGGATCTTCACAGTGTGCTGCAAAATGCCATCGATGTCTGCGTTTCGAGCATCGAAGCGAAAAATTTGGATCTTTCGCTTATTCTCAAAGCCAAGGACGCCGGCACCCTCGGGGACATGGTTCGCCTTCAACAGGTGTTTTGGAACATAATCCGCAACGCGACCAAGTTTACCCCGATTGGTGGTGCGATTCGAGTTTCCACCAGTAATCCACGACCCGGTGTATTTGCGGTCACGATCGCTGATTCCGGAATCGGGTTCGAACCGACAGATTCGGAAAAGCTATTTGAATCCTTCAGACAAGTTGGCGAATGGGCCACTCGACGCAGTGGCGGCCTTGGTTTTGGACTTGCTATTAGCCGGGCTATCGTCAACGCCCATGATGGACACATCTGGGCGGAAAGCCCAGGTCCAAATCTTGGTGCAAGTATCCAAATCGAACTCCCGATTCGGATCGCCAACTTGCCGTCGCCATTGGAAGTCGCTCCTTCCGCTATCACCGCCTCCGGCCTTAGAATTCTTCTGGTTGAAGACCACGAGGATACTCGCCTTGTCTTCCACGCGATTCTCAGTCAAAAGGGCCACTCGGTGGAAAGCGTTGCCAGCGGAGAAGCCGCTCTCGGATTGGCGGCCACTCAGAAATTCGATCTGGTAATTAGCGATCTCGGATTGCCGGATCTGAGTGGAATAGAGCTGATGAATATCTTACGAGAGCGTTATTCCCTCCGCGGTATCGCTCTTAGTGGATACGGTATGGAAGAAGATGTCCGCAAAAGCAAATCTGCTGGGTTCGACCATCACCTGACCAAGCCAGTGGATCCGGCCAAGATTGATCAGCTTATGGCCAAACTGATGGCTGAGAGTAGGGAATCAGTAATCAGTAATCAGGCGCAGCGAGTGCTGGACACGGAATCGGCTCAACCTTCTTGATCACGCTGCCCAAAGCTTTCCGGCCCGGCCCGGTCGCGCCTGACCTGATTTCCAGCGCCTCAGTGCCGGATTTAACAAACACGTCACTGAACCGGTTACATTCGAAATTCTCCAGCAGATCATTACAGAAGTTTGCGGTAATAAACGAAACTCAACCGCAGATGAACGCAGATAAGAGGGGATTGATCTCGCTCCAGGGGCCTTGACTAATCGGCTGCGTATCTACGGACATCTGCGGTTGGATCCGTTTTTTAAGTCCGTTTGGCCCCGCTGCATCGAAACTCATGGTGAGACGAGAGGATGGTTGGAAATTGGGGGTACGTCGAACGCATCAACGTGAACCGACGGTTCCAGCCCAGTCATTATCATGAGATCTTCAATGTTGCCTGGCCTGTCGGCTTGGAGGCGGTTTTTCAGTCTTCTTTTAGTCTGATCGATCAAGTGATCGTTGGCTCTTTAGGCGCCAGTGCTGTGGCTGCAGTTGGTTTATCTAACAATCTTTCGTTCATTCTCACGCTCTTATACGCTGCCATCGGAACCGGTAGCGGTGCGTTCATAGCCCAGGCTTATGGCCGCCAGGATCTGGACGAAGTTTCAAAGATCGCCGCTATTGGTCAAACCGTTGCGGCCAGCTTAGGAGTTTGCAGCTCCATTCCTTTGATCCTGTTCCCTAGCCCAATTCTGCGGTTGGTAGGAGCGCAGGAAGAGTTGGTGAAGATTGCCTCTGTGTATCTGCAACTATTTGCGGCCTCGGCGCCACTCACGGTGATGAGCGCGGTTACTACGGCCACGTTTCGTTCGATGAGTGACTCGCGAACGCCGATGGCAATTACGATGGCGTCTGTATGTTTGAATACTCTGCTGGCACTGCTTTTGGTTCTAGGGATGGGTGGCGCTCCTCACTTAGGCGTAGCCGGCGCTGGGTTAGCAACCTTGATCTCTCAAGGTGTTCGGGCGGTCGTGCTGGTGACGGTGCTTTATTCAGTGAAGAAAGGAATGCGTTGGTACTGGCCAGTCAGGTCGATTATTACTCGGATCGGTCCACCGTTATTCAAGGTAACTTACCCAATTGCATTGAGTGAGATGCTTTGGGGGACAAGCACTTTTGCTTACGTTGTCATTTTTACGAGAATCGGCACCGGAGCTCTGGCCTCAAGCCAGATCGTTACTACGATGGAGAATCTTTTCATCTTAGCCGCTTCTGGCTTAGCTCCAGCCGCGGTGGCCACTGTGGGCCAGGCGCTTGGATCCGACGCCACGGAAAATGCCCAGCGACAAGCTCGCCGGGTGCTACATGTCGCCCTTGTGGCCGGACTTCTCTTCACCGCGCTTCTTGCCGGTGTCAGTTTTCTTTTACCGGTAATCTATCCTCGGATTGATAGACAGGTTCTGAATTTAGCCTTTTGGGGCATCCTGATTGTGGCCGCTGTCCAACCCGCTAAAACAGTGAATAGTGTTCTCGGTACCGGTACTCTTCCTAGCGGTGGAGATACCAAGTTCGTACTGCTCAGTCATGTAGTCAGTAGTTATGCCGTTGGTCTACCGATTGGAGCGTCGACAGCACTCCTCCTCGGGTGGGGCCCTCTTACTACCTTTGGTTCCAGAGCATTAGAGGAGCTATTAAAATCCGCGCTTCTGTTTGCGCGGTACCGAACCCGGGCATGGCAAAGAGAATTAGGGACATAGAGTCGGATGGATGCAGCGGCGACGCGCGCACCAACAAAAATGACCGTCAAGCCCTGCCAAGAACGGGCAATGGGGGGAGGGCCGCGGCGCGGTGGCGCGGCTGAACAGATTGGCCAGGTGCTTTAACCCTGGATGAGGCGTAAAAATGCGATTCGCCGGGCCAAGCCGCCCATGCACCCGAATGCGAACTGCTTCGATAGCTGATACGAGGCAATGGAAGTGTGAAGCCGGGGATCGGTCGATTGGACAGGTGGAATCCTTTTACTGATGCTTACCGCATGACCGATTCAACCTATGCCGCTACCCCGGTTGCAGGGCGCCGTTATACGACCTAAATGAATCAGCTTTCTGAAAGCTAATGGGCAGGGTATGGTTGTTATAGATGATCATGGAGAAAGCACCAAAACCAGCTTCAGTCGCTAAGAAGTTGATCTTATTGGTCGATGATCATCCAATTTTTCGTCATGGGCTTGAAGCTTTTTTAATGAAGCATCAGCCGGAACTTGTCTGCATCCATGCTGATACGCCGCTGGCAGCTCTGGAATCCATCGACGATTCCCCTCCGGAAATCGCGATGGTGGATGTATCTCTGGCTGGGGCGAGCGGCATCGAACTCGTAGCTCGGCTAAAAGCTAAAGTGCCTCATCTCCCTGTCATGGTGTTGTCCATGCACGATGAGCCGTCATGTGTTTTGCGGGCATTTAAAGCCGGGGCACAGGCTTACGTCATCAAGACCGACCCGCCGCGGGAGCTATTCGATGCCTTGAACGCCATGGTCGCTGGCAAGATCTTTCTTAGCGCGCGGCTTCGCCAAAATCCGATTTTCAAGGTCTTGTCCGGAGCTGAATCAATGATGGGCCACCTCACCGACCGCGAAGCGGAAGTCTTGCTCATGATGGGTAGAGGACACAGCACTGCTTCAATCGCGCAAGCGTTGAGCCTGAGCGTGAAGACCGTCGAGACGCATCAAGCTCACATTAAAGATAAGTTGGGCCTCTCTAGCGGTAGAGAGATGGTCCAGTTTGCCATCAATCTGGTGACTTATCGAGAAATCTAGGCTTCGCCTAGGCTCAGCGGAGTGATGAGCGGAGTCCGGTAGCGGCGACTGTCCATGAGGCCTAATGGTGTGCCTTAATCTATCATTTAAACGCAGCGATCGGTATTCCTAGGCTCAACGCCCAGTCGCCATCGGAGCGTCAATGGCGACTGCGTTCTGAGGCTAACCAGACCTGCGGCTTCGATATTATTACGGTTTTGAGCACACGATTGGGCCTCTTGGACAGTCGCCTCTACCGGTGGCCATCACTCCATTCCGCGGCCGTTCCGCCGTTATAGCGGAAGAAAATATTTGTCGATATAAGACTGGAGCAGGTTCTGCTTAGCTGCCAAGCATCGGAATGCGATGTAACCGTCCGGACGAACCAGATAGAGAACGGAAGCTGCATATTGCTGGGCAAACTGACCTTCGACATCAACTAACACGTCGACATCGGATTGCGCGGCGAGCCCCTCGTTAGGCAGAATGAAGTATGGTGTTATGATCTGTCCGTAGTGTTTGTGAATCAGTTCGAAGATAGGTTTGACTGTTTGGAGTCCGTCTTGCCAGCTTTGTGGAGTGGCAAGGCACAACAAAACGTGTTCTCGGCCAAACAATGTCGCCAGGGCGATCTTCCCATTTTTTCCCGGTCTTGACACCAGGGCTCCCGCAGCGAAGTCGCCCGCGTGCGGTCCATCGGGGGCATAATGGTCTTCCACCACGGGGCTCGAGCGATATTCAATGACGGTTTCACTCACCGTCTTAGTCGCTGTTTTTTGAAACGCGTTGATCCCGCTTAAGATGGGGAGCAACGTATCTCGTAGTAGACGATTGCTGCGTTTCTCGGCAGTTATCATGTTTTGGGTGAACTCCGTCATTCGCAGCACGTTGTGCTCGATGGGCAACCGTTCCCGCTCAAAAGAATCCAGCAGAGCGGGCTGGGCAAAGCACCGCTGCACGAGCGCTAGCTTCCAACCTAAGTTCCAGGCATCTTGGATCCCGGTGTTCATACCTTGGGCAAGTGCCGGACTATGAATATGAGCGGCATCTCCCAACACAAAGGCGCGGCCTCGCCGCAACCGCTCCACCATTCGGGAATTCACTCGAAAATAGGTCGTCCATCCAAGATCGCTAAGTTTCATTTGGGTGCTGGAACGTCCATCCGCGATTCCTTGCCATTCGCTTAATGTAGGCTTCTTCTCGCTCCGCAACTGTTCCGGCGGATTATCGGCCACGAGCCGGTATCGGCCTTTTCCGAGTGGAAAGAAGGCAAGCAGCCCTTCCGGACGGCCAAAAACATGAGCGTGGTCTTCGGACAGAGTAGATTCCGCATGAAAATCTCCTAGCAGAAAGTGCAGATCAAAAGTCTTGCCGGCGAATTGCAAGCCCAGGCTTTCTCGAACTTCACTGCGCGCTCCGTCGCAGCCCAGAAGCCAATCCGCACAAATCTCCTCGTTCCGGCCGTCGGGCAAAGCGATTTTCGCGAACACTGCAAAATCAGATTGCTCGAAACTGATGAGAGTGGTTTGGCGTTCAATTTCCAATCCGCTCCTTCGCAGATGATCGCCAAGAATGCGTTCGGTCTCGCTTTGCGGTAGAGTCAGTATAAACGGGTACCGGCTTGGAATATGTCCGAAATCGAGATGGCCGATTTCGGCTCCGGTCTCGCCATACAGAGTAACACCGTTTAATCGATGACCAAGCTCCAGGAACTCATTGAGGATCCCGCTTATCTCAAATACTTCCAATGTACGAGCTTGAATACCGATAGCCCTTGATTCCTGGGCCCGATCCGCCGCGGAATCGATAATCCGCACGTGCAGCCCTTGCGCGAGTAAGGCCGCAGCCATATTTAGCCCGACCGGTCCAGCTCCGACAACGAGCGCATCCAACTTCCTAGCCATCATTCTTTAGACAGTTCGTGTGTCGGTAGTGAAATGGCCTGGACCTTTGATAGGGCATGCCGTAAGGAACTAGGACGAAGCGCCCTGTGAGAGAGGTTCCTAACACCATCAGTTACCAAGGGTAAAAACCCTTGGCTGAGTCCAAATTCCTTCGGGACAAACTACTCCGCATCACTGGGTTCGTCCTCTTCCTGCCTTACTTTGGACTTGCTCCATCCAGTGAACGGCTCTCGGTTCGGCATGCCGCGAGAACGAAAAAATTGCTCGCAGGCCAACGAAATACTTTGGATGCGCAGCATCTGATTCGGTCTAGTCCGCTTGCGGAGCTCCTCTTTGCTTTTCTTGGTTCGGTGCACAGCTAAAACGCTTTACCGGAGAGATCTTACGTCGCGCGAGGCTTTCCCGTAAATGAGGGTTTACCCTGAAATCGGGATCAGGACGGGCGACTCTTCTGAGGCGCGTCAAATGGCAAATGGTGCAAGAACTAGCGTATCAACTGAGATAGACCGTTTTGCTATCTGCTATTTGGTATTTCCTATATGCAGGAGCCTCAGGCAAGATGTCCCGCCTCAGGCGAGTGAATCTTTACCTTCGGATCGCCGCAGTCCTGAATGAATTTCAGAACCGCTGATAATGGGACAGAATGGGGAGACTGAGCTTTCTCACACCGCTGCCAGAGTTCGCGGTGGTAACGTAAAAATGCGGCGAAGTCCCGCGGATAGGCTTTCCTGTCTGCCCCGATGAAGCGGCAGCTGGACCGGGCATATTGGGAAAGGGCTTCCCAGTCTTTGACTGACGCCAGGCCGACCGATTCGACTCCATGCGGGAAGAGCATGATCAAGATCTCGTCGAATACGCTTCCGCTATCAGCGGTGGCTACATACTCGAGAGCGCGTTCCAAAGACGGTTTTACGCTGAAAACGGTCCAATAAGGGATAGCCCTCGCCTGAAGCACCCACTGAGGATCAAGGAGGATGAATGATTCGACAAGCAACCGAGTGGTTGTTGGTTTTTCTTTCCTGTGCCAATCACGGTAAAAATTTGCGGTTACAGGGCTAAGATCTTCGGGCTCTTGAAACGTTATCCTTTTAAGCGCCCGTCCGTTTTGTGCCGAAAATCGTTGGATGTCTCTACGCAGTTCGGGATGAAATCCCCATTCAGCCTCCGGCGCGGTGGAATCCGGTTTGGGGGGCGACCACGCTGACGGGCTAGTATGTTGCTTGGCTAAGAAAGTTCTAATCCGGTCGCCACCTCTATAATATTCTTCGCTAGAAGCGCCCCCGGTTGCGCCGAATTGGAAATAGTGGCGTTCACTGAGACGGACAACCGGCCAGATCTTCCCGCACTCGATCAGGAGGATCCTTCCATCCGGCGCGAGACTTGATTTTAGAAACTTCTCGTAGGACGCCCCTAGGGTTAGCTTTTTGATGCGGAAATAGCTGATGGCGCGGACCATGAGGCGATCCTGGATCGGATCCTGCATGTGGTGCAAAGATACGTCGGTGTTTCGGTTGAGAAACTCCGCCGCGATCAGGTTTCCCCAAGCCAATTCTTGTTCTGCATCGTCCGGAGCGATTCCGGTTCGGGCTACCGGCAAAAGGAAAGTTTGAGGAAGCCAAGGAATGCCTAAGGCCGCGAAAAGATGGATGGCCGCGCCATTGGTCGATCCGATGGCAACTGCAGGGTACTGACGGTTTGGATATTGCTCAGTGACCCAGCGGCACATCTCCTCCACAGCCGCTAGGTGAAGCTGATTCGCGCGCATCGATTCTGTTTGACCGGCCGCAACGAACAAGCTTTCGCGTAGTGAACTCGGAATATGATTAACAATAGAAGCAAGCGGGCTAAGCAACGATTCAGTCCACGCCGGGAAAGTGCCAACCAGTGGGAATCCTTTTCCTCTTAACGATCTGGCGAGTGCAGCCACCATGGCAGTGGCTGAATCAAAAGCTGCTAATCGAGTGAATTGGCCGACTTTCATAGATCAAATCAGTCCAACCCCAGGAAAGGTACGATCGCGTCGCGCAATTGGTGGGGAGCAACGAAATTGGCGGTATGAGTGACTTCAGGCAGGATCTTAAGAGTACCGTGTTTCAGCAATTGAGTTACCCGTTCTGCCCAATTCCTGCTCACGATCACATCACGATCACCCCAAACGACCAAGGTAGGCGCGGTAATTTTTGGAAGCTTCTCTTCCGGGCGATCGCGTAGCGCTTCCAAAAATGTATAGGTAGCCCGAAGAGGGCCGGCAGCCATGTTTTCGCGTAGGGTTAGCCGCCCCAGACTCGATGGCTCCCTCATCGAGTTCTGA
This sequence comes from Verrucomicrobiota bacterium, assembly GCA_019237325.1. Taxonomy (GTDB): domain Bacteria; phylum Verrucomicrobiota; class Verrucomicrobiia; order Chthoniobacterales; family JAFAMB01; genus JAFAVN01. The sequence continues at coordinate 14,713 of JAFAHI010000353.1, forward strand.
AGCCAGCGAAAACCTGCGACTATCGGATTCCTGGCGCATGGCTCCATCGTCGGACTCTGCAGAACAGCGCAATTCACGGTTTCAGGGAAACAAATCGCCAATTGCACAATGATTTGGCAACCGAACGAGTTACCAACAAAGTCTGCCTTGGTTATTCCTAGAGCTGTGATGAACTCGTGCAAAATCACAGTCAGGCCGGTAAGATTCAGCGGCGGCCAGCACTTCGAACTAAGACCGAATCCCGGCAGATCAGGCACAAAAACGGGAGCGAAAGGAGTCAATTGATTAGCTAGCGGCAACAGATACCGCCCACTGATATTCAAACCATGAACCAGCACGATGGGCGGGCTTAGCCACTCCTGCCTCAGTTTCGGTTCAACAAAACAGACGTTAGTACAAAAATGAATTTGAAACCCCGCAGCCTTGATGAACCGCCCGGAACACAAGGCCTCTTTTCTGAGCTGAGGAGCCAACACGCATAGGTTTCGATGCGGGTCGTCCGGTCGGCCTTATGAATAGTATTCCACTCTTATCGGCCGCACCCCTGGCGGTTCAAGCGGCCGGCTCTAACTTTACTTTCGTCCATCCTCGATGACGTAAATCGAACTCACGGTAGGCCTCAACCGCCGACCCTAACGGTTCTGTTTCTGTGAGGATCTGCGTCGGGTCCACCACTCCCGTTCGAACGAAATCGATCAGTCGCGGGATGTACTTGCGATGATTACAATTCCCCATCTTCAGGGTCAGATTTTTGTTCATCGCAGTACCGATAGGGAAATTCTCGGCCGTAAGCGGGTAGACCCCGATAATAGACAGGGTGCCAGCTTTGCAGAGCGCTTCGACCGCCCAACGCAAAGCTTGTGAAGGCGCCTGACCCGGTTGCCAATTTTCGTGGTCCGGTTTTTGTATCGGTGCGATCCGGGAGCGTTCCTGTTCGAATTGAGCCTTCATCTCAGCTCCATCCGAAGAAGTTTCCGCTTCCACCCCGACCGCATCGATCGCGCGATCGACGCCGATCTTGCCGGTAAGCCGCCCGATGGTTTGAACAGGGTCCTCTCGACTGAAGTCGATCACTTCCGCCCCTTGTTTTCGAGCCAATTCTAAACGATCGGCCACTTGATCGATTGCGAAAATGCGTCCTGCGCCAAAAAGCTTAGCACTGGTAATCGTGAACTGTCCGACAGGTCCGCATCCGAACACCGCCACGGTGTCTCCGGGCTTTATTTCTGCTAATTCAGCTCCGAAATAAGCAGTCGGAAAGATATCGGATAACAAGATTGCCTGGTCGTCTGAGACGGTGTCCGGCAATTTAACCAGACCAACATTGGCAAAAGGAATTCTTGCTCGTTCCGCCTGGAGGCCTTGGAACGGTCCGGAGTCCTTGGGTCCGCCAAAAAAGGCAGTGCCGGCGGTCGGCCCGTTGGGGTTAGCATTATCGCATTGGGCGTAATAGCCAGCCCGGCAGTAGACGCAATAGCCGCACGCAATCGTGGACGGAATCACCACGCGGTCTCCCACATCGAGGTTGCGAACGTCGGAACCCAATTCTTCAACCACGCCAACACCTTCATGACCAAGGATTGTACCCGGCTCAAAATCCGACATGGTCCCTCGAATAAAGTGAAGGTCCGTTCCGCAAATAGCGCTTGCGGTCAGCCGCACCACAGCGTCTGTCGGTTCTTTGATTTTCGGTTCCGGAACATTATCAAGCCGAATGTCCCCAACGCCGTGCCATACAACTGCTTTCATTTGGTTAATCCTTTAGAAGCCTTCCGCGTTGTTCGTTTCTGCCAGGAACTGTGGGTGTCGCTTGCACCGCAAAGTGCCGTTTTTTTTGGCGGTTCCCGCCATCGCGAAAGTAATAACCGGCTGTGGACGCAGGCCTGACAACCCTATCAACCATCGAGGATTCTGAGAATCAGGCTAGAACCTGAAACGCGTCTCGGGGCTAGTATTTACCTCCGTGGCCGGATTGATGATGTGTCTCCTGCTAAAGCGCAATTGGCGGTTGGGGAGCGAACCATTGCTATCCGGTCGAGAAAAACTTGGGTGATATGAATCATGTCTGAAACATCACATAAACAGCCGCTCCGCCCGGCGGTCGGGACTGAGTTCGAGCGGGCCGCATTACAGATTGATGGGTTTTTGACTCTGATCAGCAATGAGCCTGGCGAATATGTCTGTCTGCTTGACGGTACGCTTTACAGCAACGTACCCGATTCAAGAGTGCAGGAGATCTTAACGCGCGCGTTGCGCAACTGGCAGTAGGCGGTCGCGTTCGGCGTTCGGCAGTTGGCGGTTGAGCTAAGCGGTGCATGGCTCCCTAGGAGCCGAATATTATAGAACGAAGGCAACCGAGACGTGATCAGCTCCGTTAGGAGCAATATAACGATTCGTAGCTGCCGAGCCGCTCATTCTTGGACCCAAGATGCTGCTCCTAATGGAGCTTTCCACATTTATGGTGACTCTTGCTATAAAGATTTCGCTCCTACGGAGCTGCAAAATGTCCAAACTTCCGTGGTTTCTGGTAGCGGCCGGGATGGAATCGCTCAGACGAAGCGCCGGTGCTTACCCCTTACTCTGGAGCTAGGCCTGCTGACCGCTTGGCTGAGTTAGGAAATGACGCCATTACCAACATTAGCCGCGAATGGACACGAACTGACGCGAAACAGAGAGACTAAAACAAACGCAGTTTAGCGCAGATGTAGGCAGATAAATTTCCTTCCGTGATTTTATTGCGTCATATATGTGTGCATCTTGTGATCGTCTTTTTTCTTCGTGTCCATTCGCGGTTTAGATTCGTGTCCATTCGCGGTTTAGTTTAGGTAATCGGCATGCCAGGTGGAATTCAGCTGACGCGTGCCGAAGGAATCGGCATTGTAGTTGCCGTTCTGCTTGGCGCGAGCGCCGGTGCAGTTGATATCATCGCTTATCTGCAGTTTGACCACGTATTTGTGGCAAACATGACTGGAAACACGGTCCTATTTGCGAGTGATGTGGTCGCTTTACAGTTTCCCAAAGCGGTAAATCACCTTTTACCGATTGTTACGTTCCTGGCTGGAGTCGTGACAGCGAGAATCGCAGTGATCCAGTTCGATCAGCCGCGTTGGCCGAAATTGGGTGTTTGTTTGATTCTTATCTCAGGCCTTTGGGCCATCATAGCGGTGCTGGTACCTAACCTAGGCAGCGTCTTAATCCCGGTGCTCGCCTTCAGCCTGGGAGCTCAAAACGCCACCCTACCCAGGATAGAGAAAATACCGGTTAATACCGCCTTCATCACGGGTAACCTGGAGAAGCTGGGCGAGGTGATTGCCAGCGTATTGCAAAAGCCGGTCGATCGCGACGATCGGCTGAAGATCTGGGCAGTCGCCTCGATCTGGATTGCTTACGCTTTAGGAGCGGCTGCCGGCGCGTCAGCGGCAATGCATATTGGGCGCCATTCGCTTCTACTACCTGCGGGAATACTCTGTTTCTGCGCGGCCTTTGCCTTTGCGACGCATTTCCGTGAAAAGTGACCGGGAATGGACACAAATCTGAACCGCGAATGGACACGAATAGACGCGAATTTCTTCTTTTATTCGTGTCCATTCGCGGTTTGAATTTGTGTGTACCTCTTCCCCGATGTTTTACGTCGGACCAACCCGGTGACAATCTCAGGATTTCACCCGATGGGGATTCAGGGATGCGCCTTACCAAACCAACATGGTTTTGCCCGATTGTCTAAGTCATTCAGGTTGTTAGGCTTTTATAAATAAAGCAACCATGGAGACAGAAACGATTTTAACCAACGAATTTAGGTCGGATGCTGAATTGATGGAAGCGGTTGGCCGAGGCGACTCAGACGCGATTCAAGAAATTTCTAAGCGGTACGAATGCCCCCTGCGTAACGCGATCCAGAGTGTCTTGCCTGACGACGGCGAAACCGACGACGTTTTAAATGATGTATTTCTGCAGCTATGGGACCAAGCGGATCGATTCAATCCGGCAAAAGGCCTACACGGCTTCATAGTCACGATTGCTCGCCGCCGGGCTCTCGACCGGTTACGCCGGCGCTCAGCCTATCGTCGCGCCACGGATCGTTTTGAGAACGAACTAATGACCACGTACCCAGATAACATGAGGATTCATGATTTTCAGCTTCCGAACTCAGATTTGGCAGAACTGATTCAAGGGGTCATCGGCAATCTTCCAGTTCCCCAACAGGAAGTAGTTCACCTCACTTTTTTTGAAGGCCTGAGCCAACGCCAAATCGCGGCTCGCAAATCCATTGCTCTTGGCACAGTCAAGACGCGTCTTAAGCTGGCCCAAAAGAAACTGTTCGATCAACTCACTCCGCTCCTGGAAATGATCTGAATCTTCGACGCTACCCGAGTGCGAAAGCAAAAGATAGCGCATTCACCGTAAAATGATTTTCATTAAAAAAAACAGGGAATCTTTAACTATGGCAGACCAATCGTACCAAAGGCAACCAGGAACCGTCTTGGCGTTCCAAGAAGAATTGAATCAGGCCATTGAGATCTGGAATGAAACGCCTATATCGATTCTAGAACAGCAAGCGGTGCACACGCATGCACTTCTTTTGGCAATGGGAAAATACATCACCTATCGGAAGGAAAAAGGGGAGCTCGAGGCGTGCGCGGATGCCACAGATTTTCTCGATCGTTTGATAAAAGATGTGTAAGCCAGAGCGTGGCTGCGTTGTTAGTTGATTGGATTTCAGAGAGCTCATCACACTGATGTAGTCACTCCTTTCAGCTGGGCCAAACCGGCGAGGAGCGGAGTGACGAATTTGGTTGGGAGGATAGCCAACTAATCACCTGTTGTTGCGAGGACATCGGTTAGGAAACGGACTTATGAAGCAATTTCTTTACATCCAGTTTAAGATTGACCCGAAAGGAACCCTAGCGCGTCCTTCTGGAACCGAAATGGTCGCAATCGAGCTTCCGGCCAAACATGTCGAAGATTGGAAAATCGAACGGCCTGATCGGAAGCTGTCAGCAGATGAAATCGCAATTTTGATAGCCGAACCAGTGGCCATCGCCACCGCTGACCGATTTGTCGCCTTAACCCATCAGCCGCTCCGGAAGCGGGAGATTCACTCCGGCAAATTCCTGGCGGAGCGCCTTGCGGTCATGAATGAGCGGAATTGCGACTATGAAGACAACGGGATCAGAGCTTGGTTTATAGCTTAACGCATTGCACACTAGGCAGTAAACTTGGCCAAATAATACAAAAACAGTGATCGACGAGCAGTCCGGAGAAGCAAATGCCCGCGATCCCACTGAGACATTGATCGGTAAGGGCGGAGCGGCGTCCATCTCCGGATGCCGCTCTTCAATCCTGATCCTATGAAAGCCTAAAGAGGGGCAGAATTTCTTCTCGAGTCTAAAGGAGAGAGGCGGCGCGATAGTAACTTTTATTTTATGGATGAATCCCCGGGGACAAGAGAACGCAGAAGGTTTTATGAAAGAATATAATGCAGTCAGCCGGCGTAAGATGATCAGCGGGCTCGGGGCAGGCCTAGTTACGGCTGCCGCTTCGCGGAGTTTTGCGGCCGAACACACGTCAACACAGGAATCCATGACGGGAACAGAACTACAAAATCCCGTGGATAAATTTCCTAAGCCACCTTTCAAGAGCCAATCGCAGCCATGGCCTGGCCTGGCTAGCAAGATGGAGCCGCGTCCGGATCACGGAGAAGAAAGCTATAGAGGATCCGGTCGTTTGCTAGGCCGAAAGGCTCTAATCACCGGCGGCGACTCAGGAATGGGGCGAGCGGCCGCGATCGCCTTTGCCCGAGAAGGTGCGGATGTGGCAATTAACTATTTTCCAACCGAAGAATCAGACGCGCAGGAGGTTGTTGCACTGATCAAAGGTGCAGGTCGCAAGGCGGTTCCGCTGCCCGGAGATTTGCGAGAAGAAGCTTTTTGTCAGAAGTTGGTCCTCGATGCAGTGAACGGGTTAGGCGGTCTGGATATCTTGGTGAGTAACGCGGGGCGACAGCAATCGCACGCGTCCTTGCTTGATATCTCGACCGAGCAGTTCGATTGGACGATGAAGACTAACATCTACGCGCCCTTCTGGATCATCAAAGCGGCCTTGCCGCATCTACAGCCCGGCTCTGTCATTATCGGAACTACCTCGGAGCAGGCCTACAATCCTTCGCCTGATTTGTATGACTATGCCCAAACCAAGGCTGCCACCATGAATTATGTTAAATCGCTCGCTAAGCAGCTCGGGCCGAAAGGGATTCGGGTAAATGGAGTTGCACCGGGACCGATTTGGACTCCACTGCAGGTAAGTGGGGGAGCCAGTCAGGAAAAGCTTCAAAAATTTGGGGGACAAACGCCTCTGGGCAGACCTGGCCAGCCAGCGGAACTGGCGTCAATCTATGTGCAATTAGCTGCCAATGATGCCAGCTATGCCAACGGACAAATCTACGGCTCTACAGGTGGTTCGGGACAGCCATAACTGCTTTTCAAAAAATTCGGGTCGTCGCGCTGTCTGCCGATCTGTTCGGACTGCGCGTTGAGCCTAGGTGTCATCTGCATTGCAGCAACGAATTGGTTGACAAACCGGTTCACATCGACTTCTTCGACAATATTTACTTTTCTTTCTCCCAGATGGGGAGCGACTGAATCCGGCCAGATTCGCGCGGTTCCATAGGCCGGGCCGTGATTCAAATCGACATCCATATCGACCGCGGTTTCGCGTGTAATCAGAGTTGGATCTAGAAAAATACCGACCGTCAACTCGTCCCACAGAGGGACACCACGATTTGCATACTTGATAATGTATTCCGTCAGCGGTGTCGTTTTTTGAGCGATTCTTTTTATTAATTCGTCGTTGAAGAGAGTCTCATTCGCTACATCGCCAACCGACGTGATTTTCGGCCAGGAAGCGGTGAGTACAATTTCGGCAGCTTCCGGGTCAAATAATAAGTTGAAATCGGAGCCGAAATCCGGGTTACCGGTTTTGGACAGACCGGTGCCAATGAGCCCCCCCATAAAGATCAGTTCTTTGGCAAAGGAAGCGAATTCAGGATCCAGCTTAATCGCTAGCGCCAAATTTGTCAGAGGGCCGGCGGCTACAATGGTGATTTCATGCGGGTACTGATGAACTTCCCGGATCAAAAACTCCGCAGCGATCTCGGCCGACGGTTTAATAGACGGTTCGCCCTCCTCGAGCCGGGGCACCTCAAAGGGACCATGCGGCTTATAGTCCGGAAAGAAACCCTCCTTTGGATCATTCCAGGCGCCTTTCCAACGGATGATTCCGAAAGACTTCTCCCAAGCCTGTTGTTTGACCCGTGTATTGACAAGGGGAAAAACCGCTCCTGGCACCACCGGGACATCCGTCCTACCGATAATTTCCAAAAGCCTCAGAGTATGCGCTACTTCTTCGTCCCTCCAAGCATCGCCGGTTACTACGGTTAACCCCAGGGTTTTAACGCTTGGGCTGTTTAGCAGCAGCGCCGCGGCTTGCAGATTCGTACTAGCGGGACCGGAAAAATCATCGTCGAAAATGACCAGACGAGATGGCTCGGCAGCGTGAGTGGCGATAGCAGTCAGACATAGACCAATGCTGAGCAAAGAAACTTTGAGGCGCCTCTGACCGAGCGCAGATCGTATACCGGATCTGTTCACGCTGCTTTCTTGCGGCTTTTCGCTTGAGATTTCTTTCCAGCCCTCTCCGGCTTCCTCTCGCTGCCCCTTTTGCGGAGGCTTTGTTGCAGGACCGACATCAGATCTACGACGTTAGTAGGACTCTTCTTTTTAGACGGCGCGGGAGCGGGCTTACCGCCGCTCTCAATCTTTTTCTCGATCATTTTTTCCAGAGCCTTATGGTATTCGTCGCTGAACAGCCTGGGCTCCCATTTTGACGACATGCTTTCGATGAGCTGCTTAGCGATTTGCATTTCATTCTTCCCAATCGATTTTGCCGCCGGCGCTTTGAATTCAGAGGCATCGAGGAGCTGCTCAGGGAAGTGCATCAGCTCTAGAATCAGGCCTTTCTTTTGAGGCTTCACCGCCGCTAAATGTTGTCGTGCCCGAATGACAACTCTGGCGATTGCGATTTTGCCAGTCGCGGCCAGAGAATCTCGCAACAGTGCGTACGCCTTGTCTCCTCCTTTCCCAACCTCAAGATAGTATGGCTTGTAGAAAAGAAGCGGATCGACATCGCTAATCTTAACGAAGTTGACGATGTCGACCGTCTTAGTTGCTTCTACATCGACTCTGGCAAAATCTTCTTCCTTTAAGACAACAAATTTACCCTTCTCGTATTCGTACCCTTTAACAATCTGATCCCACGAGACTTCCTTTCCATCAGCCTCTGCCACTCTCTTATAGTTGATAGGGCTCAGGTCAGAGCGTCGTAACAGATGAAATTTTAGCTCCTCGCGGTGTGTCGCAGGAAAGAGCGAAACCGGGATGGTAACCAGACCGAATCCAATGTTTCCTTTCCAAAGGGCTCTCATATGAGGCAGGGATTAGAAGAGATGCCTCATCTAGATCGCAGTGAAGCCGCGCGTTGGTTGCAAACAGCCGACGCGCTTCCTAGTTCGATACCTTAGCATCTTAAGGTACAGCCCTGGGGCCGTTCTGGAAAGCCGCTGCGGGGCGAATCTCTAACTCAAATGGGCATTTGGCCGCCGGTGGCGCCGTATACTTCTCCGGTTATATAACTGCTTTGATGGCTTGCGAGAAAAACGTAAATCGGTGCGAGTTCCGCTGGTTGGGCCGGACGTCCAAAGACGGACTGTTTTCCAAATTCCTTCACTCTCTCCATCGGCAGGGTTGAAGGGATCAGGGGTGTCCAGACCGGACCCGGCGCAACCGCGTTTACCCGGACACCGAGTTTGATAGCGAGACTTGCTAACGATCGAGTAAAACTAACGATGGCCGCCTTGGTGGACGCGTAGGCGATCAGTGTAGGAGTGGGATCGAAAGATTGGATTGAACCGGTATTGATGATCGTTCCGCCCGGCTGCATCTGCGGAAGCAATGCTTTACACAGGCGAAACATGGCGAACACGTTTACCCGATACGTTTCCTCGAAGTCGTCATCCGAGATATCTTCAAAATTATCGTAGGTCCGCTGAAAAGCGGCATTGTTAACCAGAATGTCGATACTACCGAAGGCATCAATCGCTTCCCGAGCGATCCGCTCGCTTGTCGATCGGTCGCTGATATCGCCGGGAAGAAGAGCGGCCTTGCGACCTGCTTCGGTGACGAGGCTCTCAGTCTTCTTCGCGTCCTGATGTTCCGAAAGATAGGAGATCGCGACGTCGGCTCCTTCTCTGGCGAAAGCCAGGGCAACAGCTCGACCAATGCCGCTATCTGCTCCGGTTATTAACGCGTGACGATCTTTCAGCCGGTCTGTGCCTTGATAGGTGGACTCTCCATGATCCACTTTCGGAATCATTTCCTTCTCAGTTCCAGGAGGCGCTTGCTGCGTCTCCGGAAACGGCGGCTGTTGGTAGAGATTACGAGAATCCGGCGTTTTCACGGTCTGTTTACTCCAGGTTTTTGGAACGGTTCGTTAGCAGAGTGGCAACTGGTTCCATAATTCTTGGAAAGCGGTTCTTCCTTGAGCGCTGCGGTTAAAGACAGGTTCTTGCTCCGTAGCCGCCAATTCTTTTTAGCAAAACGACCGCAACGAATATAGCGAGCTCCGTTAGGGGCGATATCTCAATCACAGGCGGCCATCTCGGCTAACCCTCGCTGTCCCAGGTTGCTCCTAACGGAGCTAGTTTCATTTTGATCCTAGCATCTAGATAGATGCTGCTTCTTTGGAGCCAGGAAGACCGAACCTAACTTTCAAGAATGTGCCGCACCTCATCTGCACTTTTGCCTAACTTCTTTTGAAGCCGGCCAATGAGTTCGTCGTCTTTCCCCTCGGCATATTTTAAATCGTCATCCGTTAACTGAGCGTACTTTTGTTTGAGCTTACCTTTGATTTCGTTCCAAGAGCGTTTGAATTTAAGCTTGTTCATATTGATAATTCGTAGCGAGACTGATGGCTGGCTGTGAACATGAACATTTACATCGCAACTTGATTTGCGATTTCTACTAGTCAGGGTGTCCGACCGGTCACCAACCGGATAACAAGTACGATTACGGCAATTACTAAGAGGATATGAATGAAACCTCCAGCCACATGTCCGATGAACCCAAGTAGCCAGAGCACGAGTAGAATGACGAAAATAGTCCAAAGCATAACTTTCCTTCTGTGTCGCCGAACTGGCGTACAGCTGGATTTCGCGTAGCGTCATCTAAGTGGATTGCTGCAACCTGAATGAAAAGAACCAATGGAGGTAATCTTAGAAACACATCGGGTTTTTCTCTTGTCGCCGGCCAATGTTGTAGGAAGACGCGCTCAGATTTTGCTGAATACAGAGGCGCCTTTCGCGCTGGCTCGTAGGCTGCATGCCGGCGACGCGGTTACATTGGGAGAAGCTTTCAGTTTTATGAGCGGGCTTTATTTTCGCGGTAAATTGGCGTATGCGCGCGCCTTTGCCCACCCGCCCCAGGGACTGGCTGGTGCGTATGCAATCACCAGTAACCGCGGCTTGCTTCCGGTCGATACGGTCATAACCACGGAGGAGTTAGGTTCGTTTGCCGGGGCGCCGATTGACGTCCAGAACAAAGCGTATAGCGAGCCATTGGTACGAACTGCGCTGGCGCTGGCCAACGCTTGCCCAAGCAATTGCCCCGTTATCCTACTAGGAAGTATTGCATCTCGAAAATATACTGACCATCTCCTTCCAGTCTTCGGTAGTAACCTGCATTTCCCGTTGGAATTTGTTGGTCGGGGAGATATGAGCCGTGGCGGCCTCTTGCTTAGAAGTGCGGCTGCGAATCAAATGCTGAACCATGTCCCCATTGCCGGTGCCTTGTTAAGAGGCGAACGGCCACCGAAGCTGACGCCGGTGAAAACGAACCGCAGAACGGGAGATTAAGATCCGCCGATTACGCGACCCAAAAATCTTTCGGACTAACCGTGCACGGATTTCTTTCAAAGCGGTTTTGAACCTGGAGGGGAGCCGCTTTTGACCGCCGCAATACCGCTAGCATGATCGCGCGAAAAATCGAGACACCACCGCACGTTATGTAGCAGGCGGCTCCCGGAAACGTCTCCACGCTTGAACAACCCGCAACGTGTCCGATCGGACGAACCAACGGAAATGATCCAGGAGATTGCGACACCAGGAGACGTTCGCGGGAGCCGCCTGCCAACACATCTCACCCCAACAGACACTAAAACTTAGTGAATACGGGTTTAAGTCAGGCCACGCTGTAAAGCGGCTCCCCTCCAGGCGCTGGGACCGGCGCCTGCTTGAATCGAAAGAAGCCCTAGTATAGTTCGCGTACTCTATGGAGGATCGAATACGACCAAGGACTCTGCGCGATCCGAATTTGGTTGAAGAGTATGCGTCATGGAGTTCGGTTGTTAGCGCCCGTTTTTTGGGGGGTCATGATGCTAAACGTTTCTCGGTTGTCAGGCTTCGAGAACCGATCTTCGCAGCCACCGGATATCTCAAGCGCTTCCCCCACTCACGATCGTGAAACGATCATACGTCTCAAGATTTTTTTAGACCAGCATTCCTTTGGGCCGGGAGAAATCGATGATCGCTGGACTGATCTCTGCGCGAACGCACTGCGACTTTATCAAGTCACGAACGGCAGTGGCGCCCCCGGGATCGACTCGGAGTTAAAGCAACAATTGAGCAATCTCACGCCGCTCTACGTGAGTTACCAGATCAAGTCCGATGATTCGGCTTGGGTGGGTAAATCTCCACAGAAGCCTGCCGCTCAGGCGAAGCGTAAGTTTATGCCTTATCCGTCGATCGCTGATTTCGTTGCCGAGCGTTTTCATACCAACCTGTCATTTCTGGCCAATCTAAATCGGGGAAAGAATCTCGGTGAATTGCGCCCTGGCGATACCGTGCAGGTCCCCAATGTATCTCCTTTGGAGCTTTCGGGGCTTAAGGAAGCCGATGATGTTCCGCCCAGACCGGCGCTTAAGACTCGCCGCGTCGAGATTGATACCAAAAGCAAAACTTTAACCATTACGGACGGCGGGAAAATATTAGCCGCATTCCCGATCACTCCAGGCTCAAAGCAGCTGCCGGCTCCGATTGGAACCTGGCAAATAGTGAAAATAGCAACTTTGCCATGGTTTCGATGGGACAAAGCAATGCTGATGCATGGCAAACGCAGTGGAAATTTTCATACCATTCCTCCCGGACCTAGAAACGAGGTGGGTCTGGTCTGGATCGGTCTTAACAAGAAAGGCATCGGAATTCATGGGACCAATAACCCCGACTCGATTGGCCACTCCGCCAGCCATGGCTGTATCCGTCTGGCGAATTGGGATGCGGTCCGGGTGCTGAATGCGGTGACACAGGGAGTGACGGCTGAGATCAAGTGACGGCACTGAATCGTGAGACGTGAAAGGTGAAAAGTGAAAGGTCACGTCGCCGAGCGAGGTCAGAGCCGAACGCCTGGAGGGGAGCCGCTTTTAACCGGTCTCAGACCAACCGCATTAATCGCGCGAAAATTCCGGCATTTACCTAGAGGTTCCATAACAGGCGGCTCCCGGGAACGTTTCGTCGCATGCCATGTACTATCGGTGTCTCGCACGGTTTTCGTGGTACCAAAGGGTGATGGTACGCGCTGGGTAGTTTCCGGGAGCCGCCTGCTATCTAACGGTTTAGCCATTTTGCACGATAAGGAGAAACTCGCGCTGGGTTTAGCAACGGTTTGGAGCGGCTCCCCTCCAGGCCCTTGGCTCAGATCTCGCTCGGCGACGTGACCAATCACCAATCGCGTCCCGCTGTTCCCACAGGTCCGAAGTTCCTGAATCCTTCGAATTACTTAGTAGCCGATGAAGAATGGTAATTCTCCAAGAGTGATCGTGGTTACCGGTGCTTCTGCCGGTCTCGGTCGCGCGATTGTACAGGCGTTCGCCAAGAATGAAGGGGCGAGAATTGGTCTGATCGCCCGTGGCAAGGAGCGTCTTGAAGCCGCCAAATGCAATGTGGAAGAGTTGGGCGGCGAGGCATTAATTCTGCAGGCCGATGTTGCCGATGCCAGCGCGATCGAAGCGGCAGCCGAAAAAGTAGAGTCTGAATTCGGGCCGATTGATGTGTGGGTCAACAACGCGATGACCAGCGTGTTTTCGGCGATAAAAGAAATGACGGCGGCTGAATTTAAGCGAGTGACAGAGGTTACGTATCTCGGTTTCGTGAATGGCAGCCTGGCGGCGCTTAGGCGGATGTTGCCCCGTGATCGGGGCGTCATTATTCAGGTGGGCAGCGCCTTGGCTTATCGCGGTATCCCGCTGCAAGCGGCGTATTGTGCCAGCAAGCATGCAATCCAAGGTTTTGTTGATTCGCTGCGGAGTGAACTCATACATGACAGAAGCCACGTCCGGGTCACCATGGTTCAAATGCCGGCCATGAATACGCCGCAGTTTGATTGGGTAAAAAGCCATCTCGAAAAACGAGCGCAGCCGGTGCCGCCAATCTATCAGCCGGAAATAGGGGCTGCCGCGGTCGTGTACGCTTCTCGCCATCCGCGGCGGGAGATATTTGTCGGGATGCCGACTGTAAAAGCCATTGTTGGCAACAGGCTCTTTCCTGGGCTTTTGGACCACTATCTGGCACGTGCTGCTTTTGAAGGACAGCAGACGGAAGAACCAGAGGACCCGAACCGCCTTTCCAATCTTTATGAGCCGGCGCCAGGCGATCATGGAGCACATGGTCGATTCGATGCGAAAGCGCATACTAGTAGCCCGCAGCTTTGGACCAGTCTTCACCGCAAGGCTTTGATCAGTTTGGTTCTCTGCGGCTTGGCGACAATCGGATTGGGTTGGCTTAAACGCCAAACGCTTTCAAAAAAGATCAGTTAGTCCCTTCGGGCCAGGTCGCTTCGCGGCTGGTTCCCTACCGTCCGAACATCAGGTGTGATGCGAATATAATGACGTAGAGGATTCGCAATCGCTTGCGATTAAAGACGAGCGGTGTCTCGAAATGGCGAAGCCCGTACTATGACGACAACTAGACAACGTACCGCGGCGCGAAAGAACATTAAAAGGGCTGCTGGCGCGGCCAAGCGGAAGCGAACGATTTCCCACCTACCAAAAAATGTCAGGACCGCTCTGGGAAAAGAAGGAGCCAAAGCAGCTCGTAAGAAGCGGGCGAGCTAGCCAGAAAACGACCTATTTGGAAGGCCCATAAAATGAGAACCAAATTAATCGACGATCCGGTCCACGACGCCGGAGCAGGCAGCCAACAGACCTTTGCGCTCATTTTTGACACGGGTGACCGGGTGATTTCGGGTTTGAAAGCGTTTGCTGAAGAACAGCATCTGGCTGCGAGCCACTTCACCGCAATCGGGGCATTCAAGGATGTCACCCTCGGATACTTCGACTGGGAAAAAAAGGATTACGTCAAGATCCCAATTCGCGAACAGGTCGAGGTTCTCTCTTTGGTTGGTGACGTTACGATTAGCGAGGGTAAACCGAATATCCATGCCCATGTCGTCCTTGGAAGGCGTGACGCTTCGACCTGTGGCGGCCATCTCATGGAAGCTGAAGCACGTCCCACGCTCGAGGTAATCCTGACGGAGTCTCCTGCCCATTTAGAACGGCGATTCGATAAAAACGCCGGTCTGGCTTTGATATCAACTGAGACGAGCCCGAGAGACTAGATGGGCAGCATGACCATGATTCCGCCGAAGCAGTCGGGTGACGTGCTTATCGACGAGTACGGAGAACAGCAGCCGTTACCTCAGTTGTCGCTTTTAGTCGGGATCCAGCTCGGAGTGCTCTTCTTTCTCGCGCGCGTGGCCGGAATCCGGCGCTACCCAGCGATACGCATAGGTGATCTTCTACTGCTCGCGATCGGCACTCACAAGCTTAGCCGCATCGTTGCCAAAGATCGTGTCACCGCTCCGGTGAGAGCTCCGTTTACTCGGTTCAAGGAAAGGTCCGGCAGCGGGGAAGTGGAAGAGGAGGCGAGGGGCGCGGGATTGCAAGGAGTGATCGGGGAGTTAATCAGTTGCCCCTACTGTATGAGTGTTTGGATCGCATCCGGACTGTTACTACTGTTTATTGTTGATCAAAAATTAGCTCGGCTCGTCTGCAAATGGCTTGCGATGATTACGGCTTCTCATTTCCTGCATCGATTCTACGTCCGATTAGAGCCGCAATAAGACAGCCGCGGTACGTCTGGAACCCGTAGATGAATTCAGAAGCGCGCCGGCCGGTAACATTCCCTCCGATTAATCGCCACGGGGTGATTGGCGATAGACGTACAGGCGCGTTGGTAGCAGCGGATGGCACGCTCGACTGGTTTTGCGTGCCGCACTTCGATGGAAGTCCTATTTTCAGCGTCTTGCTTGACCCAGAGCGGGGCGGTTTTTGTCGTTTTGGTCCGACGCAATCCCACTTCGGTCGTCAGCACTACCTCCCGGAAAGCGTCGCCGTAGTAACGACCTGGGGCAAAGAGGCAAGAAACGGATTTATTGAGTTAACCGACGTCATGGCATGGCCCGGAAAGGAGCGTGACCCGTCTCGGCGTGATTCGCGGGTCATCGTACGGCGACTTCGCACTTGCGGCGCCGCCAACATTTGGTTCGAACTAAGTCCGCGGCGGGGATTCTTGCACCGGCCTGAGGAGACTCGACTCACGTCGGATGGAGTCGAGTTTCGCTTTGGTAACGGTGAACTGGCGGCTTGGGCTTCGTTTCCGCTACGAATTGAAGGGTACGCCGCGCAGGCGGATCTGGAGGTCTTGGACGGCGCGTTATGGGTGGTGATCGCTTGGAATTCACCGCTCGAAAATTGGTCGCTTAAGCAAACAGCGGATCTTTTTGACTGGGCGTTGAGGTACTGGCGTGAATGGAATGCAGGCTTGACCGTTGATGCTGCTGACTCTCGTGGCCCCGGTTTGCGTCGTTCTGCCATGACCGTTCACCTCCTTACCCACGCAGAATACGACTGTTCAGTAGCTGCGCTTACTACGTCGCTTCCTGAACGACTTGGCGGAGATCGCAATTATGACTATCGCTTTGCCTGGGTGCGTGACGCTTCACTGTCATTGGCCTTTCTGGCCCGCCTAGGACAGACTGATGAAGTGCTGTGCTATCTGGACTGGCTCTGCGGCCGCCAGTCCGGCACGAGTTCTCCCCTCCAGGTTTGCTATCGGCTAGACGGTAATGTGCGACTCGACGAGATCGATCTTTCCGCGGTGCGTGGTTACGGTGACAGCCGTCCCTGCCGCTACGGTAATGGCGCGGCCAAACAAAGGCAGATTGGTTCTCTTGCATTCTTTGCGGACTGCGCGCGCATTTACGTTGAAAATGGCGGGGCATGGGCAGAAAAACATTGGCGCTTGCTCAAGCAGGCTGCCGACTACACGTGCGTGCTGTGGCGCCTCCCTGACAGTGGAATTTGGGAACTACCGGTAGAGGCGCATTATGTGGCCAGCAAAGTTTTGAGCTGGGTGGTGCTGGAACGGATCTCTCGAATTGCAAAGCTAACCGGTTTCAATGAAGAGAAGGATTTAGCCCGCTGGTCCGCGATTGCCGAGGAGATCCACACCGACGTTTTGAGAAGAGGATGGAGCAAGCGGCGAAACGCCTTTGTTCAGCGCTACGATTATGAGGCACTGGATGCCGCTGTTCTGCTGATTCCCCTGATGGAATTTTTACCGGCTGAAGACCCAAGGGTTGGCGGTACGCTGGCGGCAATCGAACAGGAGTTGGTTATCGACGGCCTGGTACACCGGTTTGAGCCAGGCGCAACTCTAGGCGGCGATCAATTACCTGTAGGCGACTATGAGGGGGCCTTTCTCCCAGCGACTTTCTGGTACGCCCACGCCTTGGCGAAATGTGGACGCGTTGACGAGGCCGAAGTGGTGGTGCAGCGCTGTGAAAGCATCGCCGGCGAGCTAGGCCTCTTTGCTGAAGAGGTTGATGCCCGCAAACAGACCTTTCTGGGCAACACGCCGCTATTGTTCGCTCACGTGGAATACGCTCGTGCGGTTCGCGAGATAACCGAAGCTCGCCAGCGAAACCGCATAGCGAAGCTGAAATGATAAAAAAGTCCTTATACGCCACATCATTAGTCCGACGACTCTTCGATTTGAAAAGGGACGTCGACCGAACCGAGCATCCGCGATTCTCTTGGGCTTTGGTCGCCACGTTACGATCGGTGACAGCCATCCTCTTCGCTCTTTTGTTGGAAGGTGGCATTCTCTCGGCGGACCCGATACCGGTGCGCCATCCAGAGGGGACTCTCCATGGGTTCCTCTCGATCCGGACGCTCGAAGGAAAGACCATTGCCACCGGTGACCTCATTCAAGTCCCCGATGAAGATAGAATTACCTCTCGCCTTCTATTTCATTTCAAGGATGGCTCGATTGAAGACGAGACGACCGTCTTTTCACAACGCAAAATCTTTCATTTGATCAGCGATCACCTCGTTGAAAAGGGGCCGTCGTTTCCTGATCCCGTAGATATGTCATTAGAGACGGCCAGCGGAAACGTGACTGTGCATAGGATTGACGGCGCAGGCAAAGACCACGTCGATACTTATCATTTCGATTTCCCACCGGACCTGGCCAATGGCCTGGTGCTAACATTGTTGAAAAATATCTCGTGGGATAGCCCTGAAACAAAGGTTTCTTATCTTGCACCGGGATCGAAACCGGTGTTGGTCAAACTAGCAATTTCACTGGGTGGTCAGGAGAAATTCTCGATCCAAGGCTCCCCGGAGAAGGTCAACCGTCTTATTGTTCGGCCAGAAGTTGAAGGAATTCCCGGTCTACTGATTTCCATTTTTGGCAAGCAACCACCTGATACTTACGTCTGGGTTCTAGGCGGCGAAGCTCCCACCTTCCTCAAACTGCAGACCCCCGCATATGAAGGAGGGCCGGTTTGGATCACGGAGTTAGCTAGCCCGCAATAATGGAGTGACTTCATTGCAGGCAGGATCGGAGCCAGAAACTCGCGAGGCCGTTTCAGATTGCTTCCGGCCTGACCAAGCGCTTCCATCGAATCCGGCACAGTCACCCCATGCGAAACACTAATGAGAGCGACTAGGCCGGCGGCAGGATCGGATAATTCTGCTAACCGGCTCTGGATATTTTAGGAAGAATTTTATGCCACAGCAATTAACTGGAAAACGAGTAGCGATTGTCGTCACAGACGGTTTTGAACAGGACGAATTGGAAAAACCGAGACAAGCGCTGGAGGAGGCTGGCGCAAAGACCGAAGTCATTTCGCCGAAATCCGGCACGGTTAAAGGCTGGAAATACACCGACTGGGGGACTGAGGTTCCTGTCGATAAAGAGCTGCGGTCAGCAGACCCGAACGAATATGACGCATTGATGTTGCCGGGCGGACAAATGAATCCGGACAACCTGCGCACGGACGTGACGGCGGTTCAATTCGTCGAGTCATTTGTTCGAACCGGAAAACCGATCGCTGCCATTTGTCACGGACCCCTGACTTTGATCGAGGCTAATGGGGTTAGAGGACGGCGAATGACTTCTTTTCCGTCGATTAAGACCGATCTTAAGAACGCTGGCGCGGACTGGGTTGATCAAGAAGTGGTGACGGACCAGGGATTAGTGACGAGCCGAAAACCAGATGACATCCCGGCATTCAACCGGAAGATGATAGAGGAATTTGCGGAAGGTCGTCACCCATCTCGACTGAGGTCATTCACTCCGGCTACAGGAACTGGTAAACCAGAGACCACGACAGAAGGAACGTTCGCAGGAACAAAGGAGAAATCGAGCCAGGAGAACCTCGGGAGCCAGGGCCGAGGTCAGAATTAGTACAACTGATCACTAATCACTTATCCCGAGCATGTACCTCCGCTGGCGGGTTGGTTACCTCGACCGCTGTGAAAGATTTTAGGATCTTGTAACGGTGTTTGGCTCCTTTGGGCACGACCCAGGAGTCGCCTGGTTCTAGAAGTACGCGTTGCCCCTCGATGTAGAGTTCCGCCGTTCCTTCTAAGACGAAGCCGACCGTTTCATAGTCTCGCTCCGTTTCTGGTTTGTCTGGAGTCGGGTTCTCCCTTTGCCAGAGCCGCATTGAAAGATGGACTCCAGAAGCGAGGTATTTCTGCCCCGCCGCGCCCTTTGGCGCGTACGCCGAACTCACCTTGGTAATGCTCTTGTCCGCCATTTTTTGCGATCTTTTATAGTTGGCCCTTCAACGGAATGGGCGAACTAGTTCGCTTTAGGAGTTTGGACTGGATTTCGATCACCGCGGTCATTCTCCCGACTTCGTTAGCGAAGTCGGAAGGACAGCTAAAGTTTAAGGCTGAGGTTCAGCGTTTCGGAGCGCCTCTTCCAGTGCCGCCGGCACAAAAGGTTTCACCAGATGATATTGATAGCCAGACGCCAAGCTGCGTTGCACATCCGCCTCGTCTCCGAAGCCGCTCATGGCTATGGCGTAGGCGCGAGTGCGGGGGCGAAGTTGTCTCATCAGATCCCAACCGTTCACATCGGGTAAGCCGATATCGCTCAGAATAGCATCAAACTTAGCGAGATCGTCGCGGCTTAGCGCGCTATGTCCGTCGGGGACTATCGTCACTTGGTGCCCGGAGCGTTGCAGGAACAACGAGATGAACTTAGCGGTCACCTCGTGATTTTCTATGACTAGGATCCGTAAGGGAGTACTCATGCACTAGGCGGGGCGTCGCTATCTTAGCACAAAGCCTGCATTTCCAGAGCCTGAATGATTTCGGGGCTTTGAGGAATCCGGCCTTGGGACGGTCGGCGAAACCTTTTTTATATGAGACTTACATCTTTGAAGCTCGAGTCGGTTGAGGACCTTTTCTTAGCGGAATTACGCGACCTTTACGATGCAGAAAACCAGCTGCTGAAGGCTCTTCCAAAGCTAGCCGACGCCGCTGCGGCACCGGCACTAAAAATGGCGTTCAGTCAGCATTTGGAGGAAACAAAAGGACATGTAGCCCGGTTAGATCGGGTATTTCGCCAACTCGACGTCAAGCCGTCCGGAGAAACCTGCGAAGCCATGAAGGGGTTGGTGAAGGAAGGAGAAGAATTCATCCAGGCCAAGGGAGAACCCTCGGTGCGTGACGCTGGATTGATCGGAGCAGCTCAGCGGGTTGAGCACTACGAAATGGCCGGCTACGGAACCGCCCGCACTCTGGCGAAACGGCTCGGTTTCCAGGAGATCGCGACCTTACTCCAAAACACTCTGGAAGAGGAAGGCGAAGCAGACAGGAAGCTCTCGGCAGTTGCGGAAGGCGAGGTAAATGTCCGAGCCACAGCAACAGCGCCCTAAGGTGGTTGCTGCAGCGAAACAACAAGTTCACAAAGAGAATATGAATTGCACAGCAAGGCCACAAAGGCCGCAAAGATAAAGCCAGGAAAGCCATTGATGAAAAGTATTTGGAGTGCCGATTATGATTTATCTTTGTGACCTTCGTTGCCTTGCTGTGAATTTTTTCTGTCTCTGTGGCCTTAAAGGGAAATCTTTTTTGGCACCTTTTGCGATCTTCCTGTGATGCGTATTCTCATCGCGAACGATGACGGGATTTACAGTCCGGGAATTATCGCGCTGGCCGAGGTTGCGACTCGATTTGGCGAGGTCCGGATCGTGGCGCCGGATGTGGAACAGTCTTCGATGGGGCACGCGATTACCGCTAACCGGCCGCTCAACTATCTGAAAACTCGGGTTAAAGAATTCGAGGCTTATCGCGTGAACGGGACGCCGGCGGATTGCGTTGCGCTCGGTCTGCATCAGTGGGGTGGAGCGGACCTGGTGCTGTCAGGAATCAATCTAGGCCTGAATCTCGGCAGCGCACTGTGGCATTCGGGAACTTTGGCGGCCGCTAAACAGTCGGTTCTCTTAGGGGCACGAGGTATTGCCTTCAGCACCGCGGCAGAGCACGAGGAACCCATTTTCGAAAAACTACAACCTCACGTTGAAGCGGTATTGAAAGTACTCGTCCGGCATCCGTCGTTGCGGCTGGTGAATGTGAACCTGCCGCCGGAGCCTAAAGGAATTCGTTGGACCCGCCAATCGATCCGGCAATACGACGGCCGGATGGTCCAAAGCAAGGATCCGATGGGACGGGAGATTTATTGGTTCACGGTAGTCCCGGTTCGTGAGGCCGAAGAAGGTACAGATCGATGGGCAATCGAAAACGGTTGGATCTCCATTACCCCGTTGCGGCTTGATCTGACTAACGATATCGAGTTGGCCAAACTGGCGGCTGCGCCGACGAGCGCTGAGCAAGCATTAAGCGCGTCGAACGGGTGAGAAGTGAGAGGTGGTTGGTTACGTTGCCGAGCGACATCGGAGGGTTGAACGCCTGGAGGGGAGCCGCTTCAAAACGTGGCTAGCTCTGTAGCGTGGCAGCAAGCGGCTCCCGGAAACGTCTGCAGGTGTGACCATCGCTCAGCGCCTGGAGGGGAGCCGCTTCAAAACGTGGCTAGCTCTGTAGCGTGGCAGCAAGCGG
>JAFAHI010000517.1 GCA_019237325.1 Verrucomicrobiota bacterium
AAAAAGAGCGTTCAACAGGAAAACGGTATTGGCTCCGACGAAGAGCAACAGCACTCCCCCAATAGCTGGCCCTGCAATGGCCGAGATGTTCAGCTGCAGGCCGCTCAAGATGGAAGCGGAAGGAAGTTGTTCGTTCGAAACCATTTCCGGCACTGCGGCCGAAAATGCCGGGGCATTGAGCGCGAACCCCACGCCGATAAGAAATACTGAGCCCAAGATGACGTAAGCAGTCAGGAGATGAAGCCAGCCTAAGATCGCAAGCCCACCGGCACAGATGGTCAGCCAAATGTAAGCTGCCGATAAGACCTTCTTACGGTCAACGGTGTCCGCCAGAGCCCCTGCCGGCAGAATGAACAGGAAAAACGGCAGCGTGGATGCAGTCGAAATCAGGGAAAGAAATAAGGTCGACCCGCTGATGCTGTTCATCACCCAGGTGGCAGCCGTGTCGTGCGCGGATACGAAGGTGCCGGAAACAATCGTAGCCAGCCAGAGCTTGCGAAAAGTGGGGCTCTGTAAAGCCCTCCAGCTTGAAGTTGCCGTCATTTGGAACCGAGCGAGTTACTTTTCTAAAGATACACAAACTCGATTCACCGGCTATGCCCGCAGGAATCGTATTATTAGATCGCAATGATCGTATCCGTTGATCGTTGCGCGTTTGGCCACCGTGGAGCGCTGCCTCGCTTGCGAGGCCGATAGGGGTCGCCACCAGCCTCAGCGACGAAATCCGTCGGCGGACTAGATTGAACTAGGTCGAGGCGGCTTAAGATCAAGCTCGGATGGAAATTCCGGGCAGATCACAGACTCTTTTAGGAGGCCCTCCGGATCAAAGAACGCAATCTTGTTGTTCCGCTCACAGATCCACACCTCACGGGCACCGGCATTGAAATACAAGGCGCGTTTATAGTCGATCTCGCTGCGCGTATTGCGCGGTGAGAGCACTTCGACACAGATTTCAGGCGCCGTTACAAAAACATCCTGGTTATGAATTTCATCCCAGCGCTCAGGATGGCACCAAACGGCATCCGCGGCCTTGACGCCGTCGTCAGTCAAGATTCGCGACTCCGTAGAAGCGTATCCACCTAAGTGCCTTTCAAGTATTTGAGCGATCACAAACGCCTTGCGGTTGTGAGGATTCCGAGGTCGAGGGCTCACAACGATTCTACCTTCGGCGTCGGTTTCGATCCGATAATCATCGTTATACCGGTCTAGCTCAGGATCGTTCAGGATCTCTTGCCAGCGCTGGAGCAAAAACGCTTTCTTCGGAGTGAGAGTTGTAGTGCTCATAACGCAGCCTCTGCAGCAAGCTTAGCACGATTCACCTCAGCAGCGAACCCGGATTCCCAGCACGCCCAAGGCGGCCAACCTAACGGCCATTTCCCAAATACTTCGAAGTATGCTTGAACCGTAGCAGGTGGAGGTCTGGACCGTGCTTCTTCGAGACTCGCCCGATGCAATTTCTCTAGCTCTTCTTGCGATCGAGCAAACTCTTCTGCCTCTTCCCGCTCCTTTTGCTCAGCCACAAATGAAGAGCTGGGATCATAGTTTTCGCAGGTTTCTTTTGATTGGTTCTCCTGCTTCTCGAATCGAATAATATAAAGACGCGAAAAACTATACTTCCAGTCAAACCCGGCTTCTTGCAGGCGCTCAAAAATATAGCGATAGATCGGCTTTAACGCGGTCCGATCCATAATGGACCAAGTTCCCATGTAAAAATCTAGGTAACCTTCATCCCCCCAGGAAGCATCGAGTGATGCGCTATGAAAGAAATCGCTAATGATGCCTGCCGTTGCCCTAAAGGATCCCAGATGCGCCAACCGTCCTTCAGGAAGGATCAGGTCATGGTTATCTGACAGCGCGTCCCAAAGGCATAATCCCACAAGATAGCCGAGCCTGTCAGCTTCGGTTTTCCCCTCTTCCACAAGTGATTCACCCTCCAGTAGAGACTTGAACGAGGAGTTCTGCCACCCCTCCGGACAAAGTGCCGTCAGCAAATCCGCCGATCGCAACCCTCCCGGAAACATTCGCTTCAGTAGCGCAAAGCTTTCTTCGTCACTTAACCAATCAGAGTCGCTCATACGCCTTTGATTATCCCAAAAATCAAAGATAATACACCATAAAAATATTCTGTTATAATATTTCAAAGAAAATTCTTTTGTGCGTTTTGCGCCTTTTTGCGACTATTTCCTCTTGGCTATTGGCTATTGGCTATTCCCTCACGGCCTGACCCCAACCTCGTCCAAATGCACCAACAAATCGGCTGGGTCCTGATACACTCGGTAAGCACCCGCACGTTCTAGTTCATCCGCACCGTACCCACCGGATAAAAGTCCAACCCCAAGTGCTCTGGCGCGTCTCGCCGCCAACATGTCCCAAACGCTATCTCCGATCACAACCGAGTTGCTGATCGGGACACCCAGTTGAGCCGCTGCTTCCAGGAAAAGATGGGGATCCGGTTTAGCGTAACGAACCAGGTCCCGAGTTACCACCGGCGTTCCCGGAGCCAGACCGAGCATTTTTAGATTAGGTCCGGCCGTCTCGAGACGGCCGCTGGTGGCGATCGCGTGTGGCACTTTTAACCC
>JAFAHI010000532.1 GCA_019237325.1 Verrucomicrobiota bacterium
AAGGTGAAAGGTGAAAAGTGAAAGGCTCAAATCGCTGTGGCTATCTCGCTTCCGCCGTACGAAGGCGTTCTTTGAATGCCCGACAGAAGCAAGACAGAAGGGTTGGTACCTTTACCAGGCAGTCACGTACCTTTCACATTTCACTTCTCAGTTCTCACCACCGGCGCCGATGGATCGACCACGCGGCAAGACGTGGTACGGTGCAGCATCCGTCGTTATGCGTTTTCTTGCGATGGCTCCGTGGCGGCTTGCGAGGGCGAGTCTGGTTTTCAACGGCATACTAGTCACAGGGATGTGGTTGGTCTCCTGCGCGTCTTATCCAAGAATCCCAGTTAACCGTGAGCTGGCAGGGAAGCCGGTTTCGACCACCGTCGATTCGGTAGCGGCGAAAGATTATCTGCAGAATCCTCAGTCTAGTAATCAGCGTGCCGGAATCGACCGGCGGTACCGGTCTTATCGTTTGGACTGGGAAAGCTTGAGAATGATTTCACATCAAGTTTCTCCGGACTTCGCCGCGCTCTTGCTAGTCAAACAGCTTCTTTCCGATCGAAAGAACGCGGCCTTCCAGGCAGAGTATCTGGCTGAGAGCAAAAGGATCAAATCCGACCTGGCACACAATCAATGGGCGGACATCGCTCGGCCGGCGC
The DNA here is from genome assembly GCA_019237325.1 of Verrucomicrobiota bacterium. GTDB lineage: Bacteria > Verrucomicrobiota > Verrucomicrobiia > Chthoniobacterales > JAFAMB01 > JAFAVN01. The sequence goes on from JAFAHI010000532.1 coordinate 648, forward strand.
TAAAACAGTATGACGTTCTGTTTGTTCCGGGGTTTCATTATGTAACGGACCCTACATCGGGCGCTGATTTTGCGAATCAAAGGAGGTTCTTCGCAGAGCTGGGAATCAGGGTTGAGCTCATTCGGACGGAAGAAGATGGAACCGTGGAAGCGAATGCAGCCATTGTTGCGGCGAATCTTCGTAGCCGCAGGCAGGCTCACGACAAAATAATTTTGGTAAGTTCAAGCAAGGGCGGGCCGGAAGTTGCACTTGCGCTCGGCAAACTTCTTTCTCCTGATGAAACCATCCAAGTAAAAGCATGGATCAGCGTTGGCGGATTGTTCCGGGGGACGCCATTAGCCGACTTCGCCACACGCTGGCCCGAATCCTGGATAGTCAGGTTGATGTTTCTCTACTCCAGAACCGGTTTCCAAAGTCTGCCAGGACTCACCACGAAGGTTAACGAAAGGAGACTCGAAGAGATCAAAATCCCAGCGAGGATTATGCTGATCGAGTATATCGCCGTACCGCTCTCCGGCGACATTTACGGCAGTGTGAAGAGCCGTTACCTGCGACTGCGAAAGGACGGACCAAACGATGGATTAACTCTTCTAGCGGATGAATTGTTGCCCAATGGAATCAGTGTGATTGAGCCCGGTGTTGACCATTTCTACGACGACCCGGATATCGAAGCCAAGTCGTTGGCGCTGGCCAACGTCGCGGCGCAGGCTTTAGCAAAACACTAAATGTTGAACCTGTGTTCACCGACAAGATTCTGGGGTGTTCGCCGACCGTGTCTTAGCTAGGAACGCAGACCCAGCTTTTGAGAAATTTGGCCGATGTATGGCATTGGAAATGAAATCGCCAATTGTGACCACGTCTTCGAGTTTAATATCGGTACGGAGACTCAGACCGTGCAGCAGATAAAGGAGATCCTCCGTGGCGACGTTGCCGGTGGCGCCAGGTGCGTAGGGGCAACCTCCGAGTCCGGCAACGGAACTGTGGAACGTCGATAATCCCGCCTCCAAGCTAGCTAGAATATTCGCTAACGCCTGGCCATAAGTATCGTGATAGTGACCGGCTAATCTCTCGATCGGGAACTCCCCGCTAGCTGCTGGCACGAGCGCTCTCACTCGTTTAACGGTGCCAACGCCGATGGTATCCGCGAGATCGATCTCATCACAACCGAGCGCTCGCAACCGCCTCACTACGTTGATGACCGAGCTTATCGGCACGTCGCCCTCAAAAGGACAACCGAACGAGCACGAAATGCTGCCACGGAGACGGACACCATTTGCTTTGACCGCATCTGCCACCGCGGCGTACCGGTCGAAGGACTGATCAATCGTGCAATTAATATTCTTCAGACAAAACGTCTCGCTGGCCGCAGTAAAAATCACAACTTCATCTGCCTTGGCCGCTAGAGCATTTTTGGCTCCCTGCAGGTTTGGTGCGAGCACGGAGTAAGTAACGCCAGGCCGGCGCGTAATCCGCTCCATCACTTCAGCCGCATCCGCCAATTGAGGAACCCACTTCGGAGAAACAAAAGAGGTCGCCTCGATGTTAGCCAAACCCGCCGCGCTCAGACGGTTGATCAACTCGATTTTAACTTCCGTCGAGACCACAGATTTTTCGTTCTGTAAGCCGTCCCTGGGGCCAACTTCGACGATTTTGACGGAATCAGTCATGGGAAATTCAGATTAATAATCCGCAGATTACGCAGATTACGGGTTGAAGCCAGAGTGGTCCGAGTCGGCAAAAGAAACCGTGCAGCTTAAGAGGCTGTTGAAAAACGGCTCCGGAGGAGCCAGATCTTTATAGCTTTGAGCAAAAAAAACGCGACCAGCTCCGCAGGAGCGACATCTGTGCGTCCGAAAGTACGCACCAACAATGAGGTGAAAGTCCTCATCGGACAGCAGCACTGGCCTGTCCGTAGCTGAAGGTAACTGCGCTGTCGAGAGACGGGGTGGAGAGCAACCGGAAGCGAATGACCAGTCCA
>JAFAHI010000594.1 GCA_019237325.1 Verrucomicrobiota bacterium
GCTTCGCCCAGATATTCGAGCTGTTTCGCGAGCATATTTCCAGCTTCCAGGTCGGGAACCACGAAGATATCTGCCTTGCCCGCCACCGGCGAAACGATGCCCTTGGTCTTGGCCGCCTCTTCCGAAACCGCGTTGTCAAAGGCGAGCAGCCCATCCAAAATGGCCCCCGTAATCTGCCCGCGGTCGGCCATCTTGCAAAGGGCCGCGGCATCCAGGTGAAAGCGCTTCTAATCTGATAGGTACGGACTGTTCGATTCATAGATTTACGATTCGAGCTTAATGGTTAGGAATCGTGAGCGCTATTTCCAGGATGAGGGAAGTTTCTACTTTTCGAACGGGTAACAAAGTACCTACTAACATTTACGACGGATGACGCTTCAACTTCGCTCTTTTACTGCAAAGTGACAAAAACAAGGGTTCGGCCGTATAAAACGCAGCGCGACGAAGCCGGAACCACAAGGCGCGCCAAAGCAAAGCGGAGACTTTGCATGGCCTCAAAAGATGGCTGGAAGCGCTAAGGGGCCGGCGTATCGGCCTATGAGAATGCCGAAGCCAAAATCGTCGCCCCCCGAATCGAAATTGAGAATAGTTCAACAAATCTGAGCGCCTGGGAGCGGGGTGCCTATCCGTGTTTCTGAGAAATGCAGGCTATATAGCTCAGGGTTTAAAAGAACCGAGCTCCCAGTAGGTAACCTTCCGGTTTGGATTACCCACATACCTGACGGCACCGTCTTGCGAGACGACGATAATCATGCATTCTGGGTGCTCACGGCTGAGCCGGTACGCGGCTCGATGCCGCGTGCCGGCCTCATCCGCGCGCTCTTCGATAAGCTCCGTAGCTTCAAGGTCGAGCGCTCGGTAAACCACCTCATTCCTGTTACTAGGGCCATAAATCTCTGCCCCGAAGCCGATGACATCCCAGGCGGCGGTCAGCACCAAAGCACCGTCAACCGCCATAAGATCGGCCAGGAAATGTGCGCACTCAAAAATCGACTCATCCAATCGCGCTAAGCGCTCGTCCTCAAGCTCCTGGTAATCTTTCCACCCGACCGTCTTTAACCCGTGTTCAGCTCCCACTTGCGATAGTGTCCGCATCACGGCGAAGAGGAGTTCGCGAGAACGACGACTGGCCCGGGTCCCTTTAATCCAATATTTCGGCCTGATCGAGCCTATCGGATCGACAATCTTCGTTGTGTCTTCTGTTCTGACGATAACAAGCATGCCGCCATGTTGGGCGCGTCTGACCTGACTGATTATCCGGCGAGTGAAGTTTTGGCCCAGCATCTTGACGAAATCCGATCGGACGATGGCACCTATGTCGTGATCCTTAAAACTTTCTCCAATTGCCCAATGGGCGAAGGCCTCTTGAGATTTCTGCAGCCAACCCGCTTCATAAATATCAAATCCATGGTCTTCCAGCTTGCCATACAGCAGCGTGCTAATCACTTTGTCACCGCGAGAGATGATCAAATTACCGGGCCCGCTGATATTAATAATCAGACGATTTGGGGCGGCTGAACTTTGCAAACGGCCTCCGTCGATTCGGGCAACCCAGCGGGTGCCGGAGTTCAATATTGCCCAGATCCAGAAGCCCTTTTCGGAATCCCAGCGGACAGCAATCAGCGAACGATAGAATGTTGCGCAAGGGCTAAGTCGCCGAATTTCTTGTGCACGCAATTTCCTTTCGTCTTGCAGCTGTAGCACCTGCATCCCCGTCGGCGGTCCCTCCGCCTCGCGGAGTTCGCAGGGATTGATCAGGACCAGACGACACTTGATAGGCCGGCTCTCTTCCCGCAGTAAACTCGCCTGAAACGCTTCGCTCAAAAGAGAAACAAGGGCCTCCTTCGGTGGAAGACCATCCAGAGGATTTGTAACCTCTGACCATTCAGAAATGATCCTTTCCGCGAGCTCTCTAGGATAAGTATGGCTGGAGTACTCCATCCGACAATGATTTTAGTATTTAACAGCCGACCTTACATTCGCACAAGTCATGCCAAGTGGGGCGCGGCGAAGCCATGGCGGAGACGGTGCAGCGGTGCCATCAAGCTCGTCAGCCCAGTCCGACAACAACAGAGATGCCCGCTCTTTGGCCTTCGTTGGTTTGTGACTTTGACGCTCATAGTAGCGACGTTGCTGGAAGCTCTGCGGCATCTGGTTAGTTCGCCCCTGTATAGCGACGCGAATTAGTGATGCCGGAGCGGGTAAGACGGGTCGTACGGGCGAATCAGGTAAATGCCGGTGGCAAACCTGGGGTTATCTGGCCGAAGAAAAGCTTCTCCGGCGCTGCCAGCCACTTTCCGGCCGTGCGAAAGGAGTACTGCAAGGGTAGCCGTACAATCAGCCGCGATCGGATG
>JAFAHI010000602.1 GCA_019237325.1 Verrucomicrobiota bacterium
AAGGGCAGTGATATAACCGAAACCTGATTTCCAAAATAATCTTCGTAATCGGAAGGGGTTACGGTCGGCTCCAAAGTCAATGTGTGCCGCTTGATGGCTTGGTCCCGCCGATTGAGCGGTTTCAGCCGCAACTCTAGATACGCCTCCGCGACCGGCGCCGTATAATGGTAATCGGTAACGTGAGAAACGCGAAAAAGCATGCCCGGACGGTGATATGCCATGCGGTGGGAGGAACGCAAGGGGAGCGAAACGGCGACGCGGCGAAACGGCGAGTGGGCGAAACGGCGAAAGGGCGAAAGGTACGTTGGGTGACGCAACAGATTGGGACCTATGCGACCTATGTGAACGTAGTGCACACCCGAAAGCGTGCTACACCGACACGCTCATTCGCCCGTTCGCCCATTCGCCGGTGCGCCCATTCGCCCATTCGCGGCTACCGGCCCGCCTGTTTCTGGATAATCTCCCGTATTGCTTCCAGCGCCACTGGGTCCTCGAGTGTGCTCAGGTCTCCGGTTTCCCGCCCTTCGGCGGCGGCCAGGATCGCTCGACGGAGGATTTTGCCGGATCTGGTCTTAGGAAGAGCTCGGATGATGTGGATGGCAGCTGGCCGAGAGAAAGCGCCAAGGTTAGAGACCACGACCGATTCGATCTCTTTCTGTAACCGGGCCTGGCTGTCGGAATCTGGCAAATCCTGTTTGGCCACAACGAAACAGTGAATCGCCTGACCTTTGAGCTCGTCGCTTGCCCCTACTGCGGCGGCTTCGGCGACCTGCGGATGCGAGCAGATTGTCTCTTCAATTTCGCGGGTTCCTAATCTGTGCCCCGCGACGTTGATAACATCGTCTGAACGTCCCAAGATAAAGAAATACCCGTCTTCGTCCTGGATGGCGTAATCGAAGGTAGAGTACAGGTGGACCTCGGAAAACCGGCCGCAGTAATGCTCGGAAAACATTTGGTCGTCCTTCCAGACTGTTGGCATGCATCCTGGCGGGAGGGGCAACCCCAGAGCGAGGATCCCTTTTTCGTTGGGCGGCAGGGTCTGGCCGGTAGTCGGATCTACGATTCTGGCATCATACCCGGGCATAGGAATACCGGGAGAGCCAGGTTTGATTTTTGGTGGCTCGATTTTGGGTAGCAGAGCCAGAATAGGCCACCCGGTCTCTGTCTGCCAATAATTGTCGATCACTGGGATCCCGAGTGCTTCGCTGATCCATGACCAACTGGGTTCATCCATTGGTTCTCCGGCTAGATAGAGGCGTTGCAGGCTGCTGGTGTCGTATTTTTTGAGTAACGCTGGGTCTTGCCTCTTCAGTGTCCGGATGGCCGTGGGTGAGGTGAACATGACCGACACGTGGAAGCGCTCCACGATCTTCCACCAGATGCCGCCATCCGGTTTGATCGGTAGGCCTTCGTAGAAAACGGTGGTCATTCCATGGATTAGGGGTCCATAGACTCCGTACGAGTGGCCGACCGCCCAACCGACATCGGCGGCGGCAAACATGACCTCCCCGGGTTCACCCGCAAACAGGTATTGCATCGAGGTGGCCAGGGCGACGGCATAACCACCGGTATCGCGTTGTACCCCCTTGGGCTTAGAGGTTGTCCCAGAGGTATAGAGAAGGTAGCTGGATTCGGTGGACTCTAACCATTCGACCGGGACGACCTCTTTTTCATGATCTTTCCGAAAGGTGGCGTAATCGACGTCGCGACCTTCAGTCCACGGAATCTTCGGATCGAGTCCGCGATTACAGACTAGGACGCTTTTGGGTGAAAGCTTGGCGAGAGCCACGGCCTCATCCGCCAGCCGTTTAAGAGGAACCACTTTTCCGCCTCGCAGCCCGATATCCGCGGTGATCAACACCGTAGCCTCGGCATCATCGATTCGCGTAGCTAAGGCGGCGGGTGCAAAACCGGCAAATACGACGGAGTGGATGACGCCAATGCGGACACAAGCCAGCATGGCAAACGCCGCTTCAGGGATCATCGGTAGGTAAATGACCGCTCGATCGCCGCGTCGAAGCCCGAGCGATCGGAGGACCGCGGCGAACGTATTCACCTCGTCGTAAAGTTCTTGGAATGTGAAGGTTCTTTCCGTTTCTACTTCCGTAGAAATAAAATGGAGAGCGGGTTGCGCCGCTCGACCCGGCAAATGCCGGTCGACGGCATTGTAGCAAAGGTTGGTCTTACCACCGACAAACCACCGTGAGAAAGGCGGCCGGCTAAAGTCGCAAACCTGATCGATCGGGTGTTCCCAGTGGATGGCTTTGGCTTGTTCGCTCCAAAAGTTGTCGCGATCGGTTAAGGCCCGTTGGCAGAATTCCTGGGCTCGAAGACTGGTGCTCATTTGGGGGGATGGGAAAGGATACAGGAGCTAGGAGCCAGAATCTAGGGGACGTTTGATGTTCAGCGTGCCGGCAACGTGCAGTCGTTCAACGAATGGGACCTATAGGATTAATATGTAGACATGCGCGCCTAGCGAGCGCCCGGTGCGAGCCGGTCCCATGAGTTGTATAAGTCCCATAGGTCCTATCCGCTGAACGGATCAAGGCTCTACCCGAACAGCGTCGGCTCCGGCTCCGAGATAATGCTTTGGTGGGTCAGGAAGTTGTCGGCGATGACGTAATGGACCTGTTCGATTTCATCGAACAAACGGTTGGTCAGGGCCACGAGTTCATCGGCTTGAAGTACCCGGCCCGGGCTCTCTTCCGATTCCAGGAAGAATGAATACCAGTCCAGCCTGCGGATCTGACGAACCAAGTCTTGCAGAAAATTGAGTGCGACGCCGGCTTGGGCGGAATTCTTCGGGAGCGATGCGCTCAGGAGCGTGGTGCAGCGTTCGAGCGCATACATCACCGAGCGCGGCATGGCCGGGTTTTGCCAAAGGAATTCCAGTACCGGCGCCGGTTCGGAGCGAGTCTGGTAAATGCGGCGATAGGCGTCTCGACAACCGAGCAGGCGTAAAAAGACGGAAAGCTCAATATCCAACGCGGGACGAGTCTCATGCGCCCGGCGGACAGAAGAAGCCACACTGAAGGCGGCGTTGGCCGTGGTGATCGCACGTTCGACATACATCCCAAGCTCACAAAAACGCCAGCCGTCGTCAGCTAACATCGTCTGCTGGGCCGTCGCGAAAAACTGAGGGATATAAGCGAGAACTGCGTCCGAGATCCGGCGAGTCATTCTTCGGGCTTCGGCATCGGGTGCTTCCTGTGGCAGGCGCCGCCGTTGAAACTGTGCTCGGAGTAAGGAAAGAACGGACCAAGCTTCTGGACTAATCACTTCGCGGAGGGAGCTCGCGTTGGCCAGTGCGCGCCGGATCACGGTGACAACGGAGCCGACTTGGTCCGGATCGAACATCAGGTAGTAGCGTTCCTTAACACTGTTAATACCGCGGCGTCCCCGGCGAGTAGGAGTTTCCAAGGGAGGCAGCAGTTGGTTCCAGATCGGACGATAGAGTTTCCGTTCCGCCAGGGTAAGCTCTTCCATTTCGATCGTCTCGATGTACTGGATCATTTTCGAGACGTGCAAAGCGCGTTCGAGATAACGGCCCAGCCAGTAAAACCCTTCCGCGACACGGCTGGTAACCTGTCGAGTCGGCATTATCCAAGGGCGTCGAAAGGAAGGCGCCGCCGCCGCCGCCGTCGGATGCGCGCTTAACACCCAGGTGTCTTTTCCGCCGCCACCGTGCTCCGACTCGGTACGCCCTTTGGCCGATGACGATAGACGAGTGAGCGCGCCCGGAAACACATTGAAACCGGTGCCGTCACGCATCCCGTAGACGATGTGGTCTTGAAGTCGTTCAACCAGTTTTCCCTTAACCGAGCAAAGCGTTCGCGCGGTGTCATCGATCGGTTGAGCCACATAGAGGTGAGGGGCCTTGCGCACTTCATTCTCGATCTCCAGAGCGCCTTTCTCTGACTGGTGTAAAGAGAGGAAACTCTCTCCGGTAAGATACCGAATTTGAAACGACTCGAGGTTCTCCAGGACCATCTCCCGTTGATCCAGGTCGCCGAGCCAGTAGGTTGTCAGGGTCGGCAAGATGGGCCATTCTCCCAGGTAAAACCGGATAATAGCGCCGGCGAAATGTAACAGGCTTCGGTCATCGGCCAGCTGGGACCCAACTGCATTTACGAGAGTAACCGTTCCCTTGCGGAGACAATGGACCAGACCGGGCACTCCTAAGCGACTATCGGTATTGAAGACTAACGGGTCTAGCCAGGGATCAGCGACCCGGGAATAAACGACATCGACTCGTTCCAGGCCCGAAACCGTTTTAAGAAAAAGGCTGCCGTCGAGGACGAGCAGGTCTTCACCCTGCACCAGGGGGACACCCATCCTGCGGGCGAGAAAGCTGTGCTCGGAGTAGACGGCGCTAGCCACCCCAGGGGTAAGCAGGACCACCGCCGGGTCAGCGAGATTGGACATCGCTCTTAGCCCCATCAGAATTTCTGTGGGTAACTGAGCGACCGATTCCACCGGATGATGCTCGAACAGATCCGGTATGACCCTGGCTAACAGCCGCCGGTTCTGGACCATGTACGAGAGACCCGAGGCGTGTCCGAAATAATGATTCTTGACTGTTAGCTGTCCTTGCTGATCGCGGCAGATGGCGAGCCCGCTCAAATGGAGGTACGAACCTTGGGGAGGGCGCAGTCCGACCGCGCTGCGGTGAAAGTGAGGGCTGCCCAGCACGATCGGAATTGGGAGTCCGCCCTGTCGCAGGATTTCACGCTGGCCGTAGATATCCTGTAGGAATAACTCAAAGGCGCGAATCCGTTGTTCGAATCCTTTCCGCAACAACTCCCACTCGTCCGGTAGGAAAACCTGGGGGAGCAGATCGGAAAACCAGGTATTCTGCTGGCTGGAATTGGAACCCTCAAAGGAGATACCCAGTTCGCGCAGGGTTGCCTCAAGGCGCTCCTCCAACTCTTTTAAATCTGCGGGCGAATAGTAGCGCTCAAGATGATCAAGCAACGGCTGGTACTGCTTCCGCGTTCGTCCGCGGGGGTCGAGGATTTCGTGCCATGGTCGAGCGTGAGTCTGCACGGAGAGAGCGAAGTTATGGGAGGAGTTCGCGGAGTTCAAGGAGTTCGAGGAAAGGAAAGGGGCCAGGAGCCAGAATCCAGGAGTCAGGAGGCGTGCGGGCGTAACAGGTCCATAGGGGGGCGAGGCTCCCGAACGATCGGCGACTTCACCGCAGAAGATCGGTACTGTACTGCTGGACGATGCTGCTAGGCCTGACATCGCGCCGAGCCGTGGTCCGCGCGGTGCCACGGCTCGGCACGCGTATTGGTGTAGCAACATCTTATAGCGGCCCGATGCCAGCAGCTTCCATAGAACCATTTTGCCGTTGGGAGCCTCGCCCCCCTACCAATATCCTCCTGACTCCTGGATTCTGGCTCCTGGCTCCTTTCCTTGAACTCCTGCCCCAAGACTTGCCAAGTTCCGTTTTGCGCGACATTCTGAGAAAGTGGATCCTTTGATAGGACCGTTGATCAAACCCCCTAAATGAAGAGGGCCGCACTGCGTGCGGCCTTTGTTGTCTTCAGTTCCCTCTATACAACACATCTATTCCGACCCGACGTTTCAATTGGCCTGCGACCAATTCAAGGTGATCGCCGACTATATCAATATCCCCTCAGCCCTGCGAGATCGCCTCATGTTCCCAAAACGGTCAATCACAGTCGCAGTGCCTGTGCGGATGGACGACGGTTCCGTCCGGGTGTTCGAAGGGTATCGGGTGCAGCACCATCTATCGATGGGACCCACCAAAGGGGGTACCCGGTTTGCGCCGTCGGTCAACATTGGCGAGGTGGCCGCCTTGGCTATGTGGATGAGCTGGAAGTGCGCCTTAGCCGGGCTCCCCTACGGAGGCGCCAAGGGTGGGGTACAATGCGATCCGCGGTCGTTGAGTGCGGGAGAATTGGAGCGCCTTTCGCGGCGTTACATGGCGGAGATGATCCCATTTATTGGACCCCGAACTGACATCATGGGTCCCGACATGGGTACGAACGAGCAGGTGATGGCCTGGTTCATGGATACCTACTCCTCCCGTCAGGGGTATTCGGTCCCCGAGATCGTGACCGGAAAGCCGTTGAGTGTCGGCGGTACTTATGGCCGGCGAGAATCGACCGGGCGTGGGGTCGTCTATCTAATCGAAAGGGCCGCGCATCTCATGAATTTTAAACTGGTCGGCGGAACGGCCGTGATCCAGGGGTTCGGCAACGTCGGAGCAATCGCCGCCCGCGGCTTGGCGTACAAGAACGCGATGAAAGTGATTGCGGTCAGCGATCTATCCGGTGCTTACCGGAACGAAAACGGAATCGACGTACGGGCAGCGGAGAAGTATGCGGCCCAACACGGATCGTTACAGGGGTATCCCGAGGCGGAGAGCTTTTCGCCGGACGAACTGCTGACCATTCCATGCGATGTCCTGGTGCCGGCAGCGATTAGCGGCGTGATTCATGGCAAGAACGCCGGGCAAATCCATTGCCGGATCCTGGCCGAGGCAGCCAATGGCCCCACCACGGTTGAGGCGGACAAAATATTTTTCGAGCGCTGGCAAGAAATCTTCGTCATTCCCGACATCCTCTGCAACGCGGGCGGAGTAATAGTGTCTTACTTTGAATGGGTCCAAAGCTTGCAGAGCTTCTTCTGGAGGGAGACCGAGGTCGTCGACCGGCTGTTCCGGGTGTTGGAGCAATCCTTTACCGCGGTTATCAGGCGCGCGAAGGAACAGAAAATTCCCCATCGGATCGCGGCTATGGCGATCGGCGTGGAGAAAGTGATGCGGGCTCGAACCGACCGCGGACTTTTCCCCTGACGAGTTGGCGGTTGGCGGTTTACAGTTTGCCGTTAACCGCTGGCGGTTGCCCTTAACAGAGGGTCATCCCCATGCCCACACGACTTGATGAGACTTGTGTCACGTAGAAGAGTGTTGTTGCATGACGCTGGCCCATTGCGCGGTCCTGGCCGATTGATGAACCGCAAACCGCCAACTGCCAACCACAAACTGCCAACCAATTAGCGATGCAGATCCCAACCATTGAGACAAAGGAAGTCGCCAAACCAGCCAGCTCGGTTTGGTTTAAAGAGGCGATCATTTATCAGCTGCACATTAAGACCTTTTGCGACACCAATAACGACGGAATTGGGGACTTTCAGGGACTCCTTAGTAAATTGGATTACCTGAAGAACCTGGGGATATCCGCGATCTGGGTACTCCCTTTCTATCCGTCTCCGTTGAAGGATGATGGGTACGACATTTCTGATTACTACAGCGTCAATCCATCCTACGGAACATTGGACGATTTTCGCCAGTTCTTGGAAGCGGCCCATGACGCCGGGCTACGCGTGATCACGGAGCTGGTCTTAAATCACACCAGCGATCAGCATATCTGGTTTCAACGCTCGCGCCGAGCTGTGCACGGTGACCCTTGGCGAGACTATTATGTCTGGTCGGATGATCCGCAAAAATACAGCGAGGCTCGGATCATCTTTAAGGACACCGAGTCGAGCAACTGGACGTTTGATCCGGTGGCCGGCTCTTATTTTTGGCACCGGTTTTATTCGCATCAGCCTGACCTCAATTATGACAACCCGGAAGTCAGGGCCGCCATGTTCAACGTGGTCGACTTTTGGTTGGATATGGGCGTCGATGGCTTGCGATTAGATGCGGTTCCTTATCTGTTCGAGCGGGAAGGGACGAGCTGCGAAAATTTGCCGGAGACCCACGCTTATCTCCAGGAGGTGCGTGAACACATCGACCAGAAGTACCAAGACCGCATGTTGCTGGCCGAAGCGAACCAGTGGCCGGATGACGCGGTTGCTTACTTTGGAAAAGGGAATGAGTGCCACATGGCGTTCAATTTTCCGATCATGCCTAGGATCTACATGTCTTTGCACATGGAAGATCGCTATCCCATTGTCGATATTCTAGACCAGACGCCGAACATCCCGGACAACTGTCAATGGGCGATCTTTCTCCGTAATCATGATGAACTGACGCTCGAGATGGTCACGGAGGAGGAACGAGATTATATGTATCGGGTCTACGCTCGTGACTCGCGAGCTCGTTTGAATTTGGGGATTCGCCGCCGGTTAGCCCCGCTGCTCAACAATAACCGGAAAAAGTTGGAATTGATCCACGGTGTTCTCTTTTCCATGCCGGGAAGCCCAATCCTTTATTACGGCGACGAGATCGGGATGGGGGACAACATCTATTTAGGGGACCGGAACGGGGTACGCACGCCGATGCAATGGAGTGCCGACAAAAACGCCGGCTTTTCGCGAGCCAATCCGCATTCGTTGTATCTGCCGGTGAACATTGATCCGGAATTCCATTACGAAGCGGTCAATGTAGAAGTTCAGGAAACGAATCTTTCCTCGTTTCTATGGTGGATGCGCCGGATTATCGCCATTCGCAAGCGGTTCCCCGCACTGGGGTCCGGCGATTTCCAGATGTTAGCGCCGACTAACAACAAGGTCCTCGTTTTCACCCGCACCTATGAAACCCAAACCGTGCTGGTGGTAATCAATCTTGCCCGGTTCTCTCAGGCGGTGGAATTGGACTTGAAGCCTTGGGCCGGTTGGACACCAGAGGACGCCTTCGGACACAGCCGGTTTCCGATTATCAAGGATGCGCTCTACCCGATTACCTTGGGACCGAACACGTTCTTCTGGCTTCTACTAGTGCCGCCGGATGTTGGCACGCCTGAAGGGGAGCTGGTTTTGCCGACTATCAGTTTCGACGGCACGCCGTCTTGGTGGCAAACTAATGCCGGGACCCGTTTTTTGGATCGAGAGCTTACCTCCTATATGCGGCGATGCCGATGGTATCGGAGTAAGGCGCGAAACATTGTCAGTGTTAACCTAATCGATACGATCGATTTTCCTCAGGTCGACCGCACCCAGCTGTTAGTGATTGGGGTCAACTTTTCCGAAGGAGCGCGCGATCTTTATTGTCTTCCGATTAAGGTGGTGTCCGGCGAAGAAGCCCGGGCCATCGAGGTGGAATATCCTGCCGCCGTAATCGCGAAGGTTGGATTTCAGGACGACCTGTTGATCGACGCAGTCGCTTCAGAAACGTTCCAAGCTTCTTTGCTGAATCTGATGGCCGATAACACCATCGTTACGGGAAGGTCCGGGCGCTTGGTGCCAACCCAGTCAAAAGGGTTGCAGGATCTGCTGGCCGAGGGACGCCCCACTTCGTCCAGAGCGTTAAAAGTAGAGCAGAGCAATAGCTCGATCATATTCGGCGAACAGATTTACGTGAAGCTGTTCCGGAAGCTCGATGAAGGCCTGAACCCAGATCTGGAGGTTACTAAACAACTCAGCGAGCGCTGCGGGTTCGAACACGTGCCGACGTACTTGGGCGATGTTCAATATTTGTGTCGTGGCCAGGACCCAGCTGCGGTGGTGATGGCTCAAGGTTTCACCAGTAATGAGCAAGACGGTTGGTCCCAAACGTTGGCCGCGGTTGACCGCTATTTTGATCGGGTGCTGGCGGATCCGACATTAGAAGCGCCACCGAACGGAACGTGGTGGGATCCAGTCCCGGATCCCTATTTAACTTTGATCGAAGGCGTTCACCTCGAGGCGGTGCGTTTGCTTGGGCAAAGAACGGCGGAAATGCATTTGGCGTTGGCTTCCGATCAGGAATCACCGGATTTCCGGCCTGAACCTTTTTCTTTGCAGCATCAGCGCTCGGTTTACCAATCGATTCGCACTGATACCAAACACACGCTGACGATTTTGACGCGTCTGTTAGGAGCGTTAGAAGATTATCCGAGAGCGTTGGCAAACGAGGTCCTGCAGCGGGTAGACGTTTTGACCGGTTGCCACGAATACCTGATTCAGGACACCATCCAGACTGCGAAGATTCGTATTCATGGCGATTACCATCTGGGTCAGGTTCTCTATACCGGAAAAGATTATGTGATTCTGGATTTCGAAGGGGAGCCGGCCCGGGCGCTAGGAGAACGCCGGCTGAAGCGGTCTGCTTTGATCGATGTGGCCGGAATGTTCCGCTCGTTCCATTACGCGGCGCATTACGGTCTGTTGGAGTCGCGCACGGTTCGACCGCAAGATCGCGAGACGCTAGGGGCGTTTGCCGATATTTGGGCCACGCGGGCTTCGCAGGTATTTCTCACGGCCTACCTGGATACCGCCGGTACGGCATCATTCGTACCGGCAGATCGAACCGATCTGCGGCTGTTGCTGCGCAGTTATGCCATTCTGAAGGCGATGTATGAATTGCGGTATGAGCTTAATAATCGTCCGAAGTGGACAGCCATCCCGCTACGGGGCCTTCTACAACTCGCGGCGAAACAAGCCGCAGCCGCCTTGGTGACGGCTTAAGAGCGTGTGCGCGTCTGGGCGTGGAGGTAAGTGGACCGAGGGGACGGAAGTAGACTGAGTGGACGAAGTGGATCGCGTGATGCCATCTCAGGAAGTGCTCGCGTGGAGATCGCCATTGTCCACTACGTCCACTGAGTGCATTTCGTCCACTATTGCTGCGCTCGTCCCTACCGCTTGCCGAAATGCCTATCCCGGTTTTTCTTAAATGGCGACTTGCAGCGATGCGCCGCTCCGCAGATGCGAATTGTTAGAGAGCCTCTTAAGATACAAAAACTCGTCTCTAAACTCTCACGACCTGTGGTTCTCGTGCCGACCATGGGCGCTCTACATGAAGGACATCTTGCGTTAGTCCGGCGCGCGCGAAAGCTTGCCCGAACCAAAGGGACCGTTATCGCGAGCCTGTTTGTGAACCCGACGCAATTCGCGCCGAATGAGGATCTGGAGCGCTATCCGCGGCCATTCGAACGAGACTCCTCTCTTCTCCGAAAAGAAACCTGTGACGTCCTTTTCGCGCCGGTAACAGCGGATATGTACTATCCGGACCGCTCGATTTCACTGATCGAGACCCGACTTTCCCAGGTGATGTGCGGTGCGTCTCGACACGGGCATTTCGATGGGGTCTGTCTGGTGGTCAGTAAGCTATTTAACCTCGTCCAGCCCGATATCGCGGTTTTCGGAGAAAAAGATTTTCAGCAATTGGCGATCCTGCGGCGAATGGTGCGAGACCTTAACTTTCCCGTGGTGCTCGAAGCGCATCCGACCGTTCGAGAACCGGATGGGCTCGCCATGAGCTCCAGGAACAGTTATTTGACGAAACAAGAGCGCGGCCAAGCGCCGATCATTCATCAGACGTTCAGTCTGGCTGAAGCAAAGGTCCGAGCAGGAATGGCGTCTTCCGCTAAGCTGATTAGCTGGATGAAACAGAAGATCCAAAGCGCGCCGCTCGCGAAAATCGATTACGTCACCGTGGTCGACCCAACCAGTCTGGAGCCGTTGACGCAGTTGAAACCGCCGTTGCTTTTGGCCGCCGCCGTTTTCTTCGGAAAAACCAGACTCATTGATAACCGTTTAATCCAATGAAGCATTTTGACTTTGTGATCGTCGGGAGTGGGATAGCCGGTCTATCCCTGGCGCTGAGGGTGGCGAAGTTCGGAACGGTGGCGATGGTGACGAAGCGAAACGTGGCCGATTCTAACACGGCCTGGGCGCAGGGCGGTGTCGCGGCAGTTACGAGTGCGGAGGATTCTTTCGACCTGCACGTTAAAGATACCTTGATGGCTGGAGGCGGTTTGTGCGATCCGGATGCGGTGCGGACAATTGTCACGGACGGTCCGGCAGCCATCCACCATCTCATTGAACTGGGTGTTCAATTTGATGAACGGGAATTGGAAGACGGACATCGGGAATTGGATCTGGGCAAAGAAGGTGGTCATTCTAAGCGCCGGGTTTTGCACTATCACGACACTACTGGCCGCGAGATTGAGGATCGGCTGGTGGCCGCCGCGGAAGCGACTTCGGAAATCGTGGTGTTACAGAACCACATGGCGATCGACCTGATCACCACAGGTAAGTTGGGCTATACTACGGAAGACCGAGTCGTCGGTATTTACGTGCTCGATGAAAATACCGGAGAGGTCACCGCGATTCGCACGGATCGATTGATCCTGGCAACCGGGGGTTGCGGCAAGGTTTATCTGTATACAACGAACCCAAACATCGCGACCGGGGACGGGGTGGCGATGGCTTGGCGAGCCGGAGCAGCGATCGCCAATATGGAGTTTGTTCAGTTTCATCCCACCTGTCTTTATCATCCGGAGGCGCGGTCTTTTCTTATCACTGAGGCGGTGCGTGGCGAGGGCGGCAAACTGATCGATGCGAAAGGCCGCGAGTTCATGAAGAAATACGATAGCCGCGGGGCTCTGGCTCCACGCGATATCGTGGCGCGCGCAATCGACGCGGAGATGAAGCGTTCGGGAGAACCTTGCATGTTCCTGGATATCACGCACAAGCCCGCCGACTTCATTAAGGAGCGTTTCCCTAACATTTACGAGACCTGTTTGGGCCTGGGGATCGATATCGCCAAGCAACCGATACCGATCGTCCCAGCCGCGCACTATCAATGCGGCGGCGTGAAAACCGACTTGGATGGCGCCACTTCGTTGCGTGGGCTATTTGCTATCGGAGAAGTCGCGAGTACCGGCTTGCATGGCGCAAATCGCTTGGCTAGCAACTCGCTTTTGGAGGCGTTAGTGCTGGCGAAACGGTGTGCGGAAGCACTACTGCGGCCGAAATATGCCAAATATCATCAAGAGATTCATTTACCGCCATGGCGGCCCGGGCATGCTCAAGACGTGGACGAATTGGTCGTGATCTATCACAACTGGGACGAGATTCGCCGGCTGATGTGGGACTATGTCGGGATCGTCAGAACCAGTAAACGGCTGCAACGCGCCAGCACCAGGCTGCGTAACCTCCAGCGCGAGATCCAAGAATTTTACTGGGACTTTAAGCTCACCACGGATCTGTTGGAGCTCCGCAATCTGTGTACGGTAGCGAGCCTGATCGTCGATTCCGCGCTGTCGCGAAGAGAAAGCCGTGGACTTCATTTTACTTTGGATTATCCAGCGGTCGACGATACCAATTATCTTCGGGACACGATTTTATTTCGATATTAGCCAGCCTACATCGCCCTTGCGGCGCCTGCCGCAAAGGCGATGTAGGCTATGGCAGCAGAGTGGTCCGGCTTGCGCCGAACCCTCTGCTGCGGCTCTGGAAGCGGATCTGCGGCTACTTGCATAATGGCGCACTGGAGAAATTATGGTCTTTAGACTGACGCGTACGCGTCAATCTAAAGGCCCATAGCGCGGATGCAGGAAAAAGCCCGTGACGCTTTTTTCTGCATCCGCGCTGTTGAAATTGTCTAAAAAGAGCTAATAGTAGGCCCCAATCCTGGCTGGATGTGTCCGAAAACCGGCCATTTTACCTTAACGAATGCAGATTTCACTTGCTCTTTGGCCTGGAGTCCCCGTAAAAGGGATTAAACCGTTTCCCATGCTGGCGAAATATTTCTCAGCGCTGGTGTTGCTTAGTGTTGGTGGCAACGCGCTAGCGCAATCGCAGTACGAGAGCAGTACCGACTTTGCGAAATACGCAATGAAGCTGCGAGAGAACGCGCTTCTGAAAGTGGAACCCAAGGTCATCATGTCGCCGACCAAGACCACTTTCCAAGGTGAGGGACCTCGTTACGAAACCGGCCCTTCTCTGATGGGGCGAAGCAATTCTTTGTTTACCGGTCCAGGCCGATATGGCTGGAAGGCGAATATCGTGACCACGATTTTCTGGATTGGCGAGCGGCCGTCTGGAAACAATCCGGTTCCAAACGATCGTAGTTCTTGGGACAAGTACTGGAGTTCGAGCTATGGAGGGTATGACAATCCTGACCCGGCGGGTCGTCGCAACTTTGTTCCGGTGAGTTTCATTCCGCGACAGAATCCATTTTATTGCGCGCTGCCTTATAACGATGTCGAAGGCGGCCACACCAAGCCTGAAGCGTCTCAGGTGATTCCTTGGTTTAAGCAAGCTTTTGTTCGAGACGGGCAAACCGTATTGAAAGGCCGCTGGATTGCAATTCGGCACGGCGCGAGAGTGTGTTATGCACAGTGGGAAGATTGCGGGCCGTTCCGCACCGATCACTGGCAATACGTCTTTGGGAATGAGCGTCCGCGGCCGAACCTGAACCAGGGTGCCGGACTCGATGTTTCGCCGGCAGTTCGTGATTATCTGGGTCTAGGCAGCAAGGACTCCTGCGATTGGCGTTTCGTGGAATTTAGAGAAGTGCCGCAAGGACCGTGGGCGATGTACGGTGATAATAACACATTTGTCATTCTTCGCCGCCAGAGCAACGAGCGCTTTGCCCGCCGGACACTGCTGAGCGGAAGCTCGAACGAATAAGCAGCCCGATACTAGGTTTTAGGAAAAAGGAGGCAACCCGCGTTGCCTCCTTTTTCTTCGTTATGAAGGTGGGGCTGCCGTGTAGCGGCTACGGCTACGTTCCCCATGAAGACTCGTTTTAGCGAGCTCTAGAAACTTCGACTCTTCCACCCCTGGTTCCCCGTCTAGACTTAAGAATCGTTCCAAGCGCCCAATCGCCTGATGTCGAATCTCGTCACTGGCGAGACCGCCATTTATTTTCTTAAGGCGAGCCAGGGTCCCGGCTTCCGTATCCGCCGCGTCTCGGGCTTTCGCGATGGCGGATTGAAAGTAAAGATCCGGAGTTTGGTAGGATTCCCAACCAATCTCGTCAATCACCGAAAGTAATTTTTGGTCGTCGCCGACCTTTAACGAACCGTCGGCGAACATTCCCAATAAAAGCAGGTCAACCAAAGCCTCTCTCTGTTTCTGATTCATATTTTGAATGGTCTGCACCAGCAGGTGGCTGAGCAGACCCTGCCATCACTTCGTCCTGAAAAGGAACACTTTACCAGGCCAAAAGCGGAGCGAATTTTTATAGCCGTTTTGAGGTTCCAGTCCCAGTTTTTTCGTCGCAACTATGGCTGAAAAACTGCTCTTTTTTTGCGAGAAAAAAGGGAATAAAGACTACGGTCTTATGGTCAGGAAAACGGATGAACAAAACGCTCATCTTGCTAAGTGCACGGATTTGCAAACAAATTGCGGCATGTTAGATGAAATGTGACTCAGCGAGCCCATATTTAGATGCGTTTGTCGACGGGGAGCTCGAACCCGGTGTTGAACGCGCATTGGAGGAGCATCTCCGCACGTGCTCCGCTTGCCAAAGTGCGGTTTGGGAGATTCGCGAATTCCGTTTGCTGTTCAGGAGGAGTGCGCCTCGCTTCAAAGCTCCTCTCCAATTGAGACTCAAACTTCTCAGCATCACCCAGCGCGTCCGAGCAAAACCATCGGTGCCTAAGTTATACGCCTGGATCGCCGCGGCGGCAGTGCTGGTATTCGGCGCACTGGCGGTTTTTCTAGTGTCGGCTCCCGACCATGGTAAAGAGCTTTCTAAAGACGCGGTGGTCGACTATTCACGATCAATCACGGCCGAGCCGTTGGTAGAGCTAGCGTCTGGAGACTTCAGTGCTTTAAAGGCTTGGTTTTCCGATAAAGTCGGCTTTACGCCGCCGGCGATTGATCTGCGCCGTTATGGTTATGAATTGGCCGGAGGACGAGTGGCCTTACTCGGGAAGCGTCCGGTGGTGGCCCTGGTTTACAAGCAGGCAAACGATGTGTTGATTATTTACTGCTGGCCACCCGATCAAGATGCGGTGGGCTACAGTCAACGATCTGTTGACGGTTGTTGCGTCTATGTTTGGGCCAACTCCCAATGCAACTACGTCTTAGTGGAGAGGTCCGACGATCCCAAGATCTGTCAGTTTGTAGATTCGTTCCAAGATAAGACGGGCCCGGCGCCGGCGTCGTATTAGCGGCATACTTGGTGGAGCGAGGCTCCCGAACGGCCTGATAGTTGAACCGGAGCCGCTGATGGCTTCTGGCCAAATGCTGTCGATGTACCTAAACGCGCGTCGAGCCGTGATCCCGCGCTTGGCCACGGCTCGGCGCGGTTTTTTGGCGTGTCGACACGGTCCGGCCACGATCATCTTGCTGCTTCGGTTCGATGGCGGGGCCGTTCGGGAGCCTCTACCAAGCATGACCCGATCAGCGATAAATCTCTCCGCCAGAAGTGGCAAATTCTTGGGCTTTCTGGTGTAAACCTGTGCTAATGGCTTGGTCGGTGGAGGCGCCAGTTTCCGCGGCGTATTTGCGTACCTCCTCCGTGATCTTCATCGAACAGAAGTGAGGGCCGCACATGGAACAGAAATGGGCGGTTTTTGCGCTTTCCTGAGGCAAGGTCGCGTCATGGAAATTGCGGGCGGTTTCCGGATCCAGACTCAAGTTGAATTGATCTTCCCATCGAAACTCGAAACGGGCCTGACTAACCGCGTCGTCGCGATATTGGGCGCTGGGGTGGCCCTTGGCCAGATCTGCGGCGTGAGCTGCGATCTTGTAGGCGATGACGCCCTGCTTAACGTCATCGCGATTCGGTAAACCGAGATGTTCTTTCGGAGTTACGTAACAGAGCATCGCGGTTCCGTACCATCCAATCATAGCGGCTCCGATCGCGCTGGTGATATGATCGTACCCGGGCGCGATATCAGTCGTTAAGGGCCCTAGCGTGTAGAAAGGCGCCTCATGGCACCACTCCAGCTGCTTGTCCATATTCTCCTTGATCATCTGCATCGGGATATGGCCAGGGCCTTCGTTCATCACCTGGACGCCATGTTCCCAGGCTCGGCGAGTCAGCTCGCCTTGAGCGTAGAGCTCGGCGAATTGCGCTTCATCGTTGGCATCGGCAATCGAGCCCGGACGAAGCCCGTCACCGATCGAAAACGTGACATCGTACGCAGCCATGATCTCGCAAATTTCGTCCCAATGCGTGTAGAGGAAGTTCTCCTGATGATGAGCCAGACACCATTTCGCCAGGATGGAACCACCCCGCGACACGATGCCAGTTTTGCGTTTCGCCGTGAGCGGCACAAACCGGAGCAGCACGCCGGCGTGAACAGTGAAATAGTCAACCCCTTGCTCGGCCTGTTCGACCAAGGTGTCGCGATAGATCTCCCAGGTTAGTTCTTCTGCTCGGCCACCGACCTTTTCCAACGCTTGATAGATGGGGACAGTGCCGATCGGGACTGGGCTGTTGCGAAGAATCCATTCTCGCGTCGTGTGGATGTTCTTGCCTGTGGAGAGATCCATGACCGTGTCGGCGCCCCACAACGTGGCCCAGCGCATCTTTTCGACTTCCTCCTCGATGCTCGAGGCGACAGCCGAGTTGCCAATGTTAGCGTTGATTTTCACCAGGAAGTTGCGACCGATGATCATCGGCTCGGCTTCGGGATGGTTCACGTTCGCTGGGATGATGGCTCTTCCGCGAGTGACCTCTGACCGAACGAATTCCGGCGTGATCTCTCTCGGAATGCGCGCTCCGAACGGCTCTCCCGGATGATGACTGCCGTTACTATTTGAGGTGTCGAGCGATCGCCCAAGATTCTCCCGGATGGCGATATACTCCATCTCGGGTGTAATGATCCCCTGTCGGGCGTACCAAAGTTGGGTTACCGGATGCCCGGCGAACGCGCGCAACGGACGCCTCTTTAGTCCAGGAAAAGTGCCGGATCCGTTCTTAGCCTTATTCGCGTGGACCCGGCTTAGATAGCCGTCATCTTGTGGATTGGCCGTGCGACCATCATATTCGGAGACATCACCACGACTCAATATCCACGACCCGCGTAGCGCCGGCAGTCCTTCTCTAATATCGAGATTAGTAATGGCAGGATCCCCCCATGGACCGCTGGTATCGTAGACCTGGACTGGCGGATTGGCGCTTTGAGTCCCGTCGGGATAATTGGTGGGAGACTGCTCGATCTGTCGGATAGCGACTGCAACTGTGGGATGCAGTTGGCCGCTAACGTAGATCCGACGGCTCTTTTGGAAGTACGGTGTGGTCATCGTCGTTAGAAACGCAGGACCACCTTTCGCTCCCTTCGGCGGCATTACCCGCATCAGGTTCCAAGGGTTTCACGGGTAAAACCCGTGAATCTCAGCCAAAGGCTCCCCTGCAAAAACCCAAGTTAACGCCGAGGATTCTCCGCGCGCAAGGGGAATCGGTAGCGGGAGTGAATGACAAATGGCAGATCACAGATGACAAATCGCCATGGGCCCCAGCTATTTGTCATCTGCCATTTGTCATTTGTCATCCCTCTGCTTGAACTCTTTACCCATTTGGCGCGAAACTATTTAAGCATGAACGATGTACCTGTTCTCATCGTTGGAGGTGGCCCGGTGGGTTTGTCGCTGGCCCTGGCGCTCGCGCGGCAGCAAGTGAGGAGCGTCATTTTCGAAACGAAAACAGAGCTCGATTCGCATTCGCGAGCCCTTGGTATCTTACCGCGCACCCTAGAGATCTTCCGGAATTGGGGAGTGTACGATCAGTTCGTTAAATCGGGCGAACTGTTGAGTCGGATCGATTTGTGGGCGGCCGGAAAAACCAAACCATTTGTCACGATCGACCTCAGCATTTTCAGGCGGATTAGTTCAGCAGGTGGGGTTTTGATCATGCCGCAGAATCGAACGGAAGAGTTGTTGTTGGACGCCGTGAAAGCGTCGGGCTTTACCGAGGTGTTTTTTGGGCATCGAGCGACCGGATTTGAGCAAGATTCAGAGGGGGTGACCTTGCAGGTGGCGGGACCCGGGGGCGCATCCGAGACCCATCACGGCCGGTATCTGATCGGTTGCGATGGCGCTCACAGTGTGATTCGAGCAGCCCTCGGTTGGGAACTTGAAGGCAAAACGTATCCGACACGAATGTTGCTAGGGGACATTCGTCTGGAAGATGATCGAGACCATCTGCCCTGGCCGCTATTTGCGCACGTACATCGCGGGGGATTGGCGGCGGTCCGTTATCAGCCGCAACATTGGCGATTCATCGCTACGGTGGAGCCCGGCGAATCCGACGAAGCCCTAGTAGAACCGGCTAATATTGAACGACTCGTTCATCAACTCTTCGGGGTTGGGCCCTTTGAATGTCTGTGGTCCAGCGTGTTTCATATTCACTGCCGGACGAGCCCTCATTTTCGCCAGGGCCGAGTCCTGTTAGCGGGTGATGCCGGGCATATCAATAGCCCTGCGGGTGGTCAGGGAATGAATAGTGGCATCCAAGATGCCCAGAATTTGGCTTGGAAACTTGCCCGGGTTCTGGCCGGGGCCGATGCCGAGGCGCTATTGAGGTCTTATGAAGCCGAACGACGAGAGGTAATCGTCAAGACAGTGGAGCCGTACACGGACTTTTTAACCAGGACGATTCTCCTGGGCCCTAATTTCATTCGCAAATTGGCGCCGGCCGCCCTCTGGGCGCTTCCGCGGCTCGGCTTGCTGTCGATCGTAGCACCTAAAATGGGCATGCTCGACGCTGCTTACAGTCGATCCGCTATCTTATGCGGAAGAGGCCCCTGGCTCGGGAAGCGGGGTCCGGACGGAGATCTTGTGGATCCCGCCGGCAAGAATTTGCGTCTGCTAGATCTGGTTGGCCCCGGTCCCGCGCTTCTATTGTTTGATGATGGGCGGCTCCCGAGCTGGAACCAAGGCGAGATGTCCCAGCTTTTTCAGGATATCCACGATTTGCGGGTGGCGGCGTTGTTTCCCAATGAAAAGATTAGGAAAGACGGAGCCTATGGGTGCGCCGGCGGCGACACTCTTTGGAAACAATGGGCAGTTAGCGGTGGTAGTGCGGCGTTACTCCGGCCAGACGGCTATGTTGGCTGGATGGGTCGCCGTCCGACTCCGGAAGAGTTGGATTCAGGCGTGAGGCGGGCTTTGGGGATGATGGCGCCAGTAGGCATGAGCTGAAATTTGGTAGGGCGAGGACGGCTCCGTAGGAGCCAAATCTTTATAGCTTTGGCCGCAAAAAACAGACCAGCTCCGTAGGAGCGACATCTGTGCGTCCGAAAGTACGCACCAACAATGAGGTGAAAGTCCTCATCGGACAGCAGCACTGGCCTGTCCGTAGCTGAAGGTAACTGCGCTGTCGAGAGACGGGGTGGAGAGCAACCGGAAGCGAATGACCAGTCCA